>JAGQPS010000018.1 GCA_020426595.1 Planctomycetales bacterium | reverse complement strand
CAGGACACGAGGCTCTTTGCGTATCTGGGCTCTTTGCGTATCTGGGCTCTTTGCGTATCTGGGCTCTTTGCAACTCTGGGGTGACAACCGGACGATTGAGCCGCGACGCGTTCGAAGCCGCGCGGCTGTCATCCCCTTTTCTTAGACGACATGCCTGATGAACGACTTCGTAATCGTGGGAGGCGGGATTGTCGGATTGACGACCGCTTGGGAACTGATCGGCCGATTTCCAGCAGCTCGCATCGTCGTGCTTGAGAAGGAGCCTCAAGTCGCCCATCACCAGACGGGCCATAACTCGGGCGTGCTGCATTCGGGTATCTACTATCGTCCCGGATCGCTCAAGGCGCGCCTTTGCCGGGAAGGGAAGGCCCGCATGGAAGCCTTCTGTGCGGAACACTCCGTTCCGTTCGAGCGGTGCGGAAAGGTCATCGTGGCGGTCGACGAGAGCGAACTAGGACGCTTGGACAACATTCTCGAACGAGGACAAGCCAACGGAGTTGATTGCGAGCGAATCGGTCGGGAGCGACTCTCCGAACTCGAACCGCATTGCGCGGGCATCGCGGCGATCCATGTGCCCGAGGCGGGCATCGTCTCGTATCGTGCGGTCGCCCAGAAACTAGCCCAATTACTACCGACTCGCGGGGAAGCGAGGGTCGTGACATCGGCGCGGGTCACGGGCTTCCGGAGCGACGGATCGGCGACGGTCGTCGCTTCCACTCAAGGCGAGTTTGAAGCCAGGCAAGTCATCAACTGTGGTGGGTTGCAGACCGATCGCGTGAGCCGTCTCGGAGGAGTCGATCCCGGCGCGAGAATCGTTCCATTCCGCGGCGAATACTACGAGCTGGTTTCCGAACAGCGACATCTCTGTCGCAATCTCATCTACCCGGTTCCCGACCCGGCCTTTCCATTCCTGGGAGTTCACTTCACACGGATGATCGATGGTTCCGTCGAATGTGGGCCGAACGCCGTTTTGGCGTTCTCTCGGGAAGGATATCGCATGGGCTCGATCCGATTGCGCGACCTGTGGGAGAGCATCACGTACTCGGGCTTTCTCCGCTTGGCCTCGCGTCATTGGCGGATGGGGATGGGTGAACTGTGGCGTTCGTTTAGCAAGGCCGCGTTTGTTCGAGCGCTACGCCGGCTGATGCCATCGCTCGAAGCGAGTTACCTACGCCCCGCGGCCGCTGGCGTGCGGGCTCAGGCGGTCGAGCCCGATGGGCGAATGGTCGACGATTTCTTGTTTCGCGACCGAGCTGGCTTCTTGAGCGTCGTCAACGCCCCAAGTCCCGCGGCGACCGCGTCGCTCGCCATCGCTCGTGAGATCTGCGACCGCCTTCCTTGAAACCCTCGCGGACCTCTCCGTGGTCTCGGTCTTGCTCCGTGGTGACCAAGTCACGGATCCTCCGTCCAAGTTGAAAGAACAGGGCACGCTTTCGCGGAGCGAAAGCCGACACTCTTGCGCTTCTGTCTTTGGGACCGCGGCTTGCCCGATTGCCAGCGTGGGGCGGAGTCGGCTCCTGCTCCTCGAACGCAGGTTACGCGCGCCGTATCACAGCTCAACAACGAACACAGTCACTCCGTGTTTCTCGATCGAGTCGTTGAGTTTCACCGAAATTCGCGAGAGCTCCGTCGGCTTTTTACCAGTGAAACCGCACGAATTCGGGTGATTTCCCTTGATCGAACGGCGGGCCACACGAGTCATCCTTGGGCCGCGCGGACGCTTCCTTTTGCGGCACAAGAATTCAAAATCAGCGTGAAACCAGGATCTTGCCCGAAGGTCCCGAAAAATCACCGTTTTTTTCCTCAGAGCGTCTGAAAAACGTTGTGACGAGCCGATGACTCCTTAGAATGCGGAGGTTCTCGGATTCTTAATTCTTCGAGAGCGAACGACAAGTTCGGTATCGAGTTCCCGGCCCGATTGATCTTCCCCTTTACTTCCCCTTTGGCTGGGTTCGCGTTTCCGATAGGTGTTTCGATCTGTCGTTTCATTTCTATTGATCGAGGAATCGCGTATGTCTTTCTCCAAGCGGAAGGGGTTCACGCTCGTTGAACTCCTCGTAGTGATTGCCATCATTGGCATTCTCATCGCGCTGCTCCTGCCAGCCGTTCAGATGGCTCGCGAGGCGGCTCGGCGCATCCAGTGCGCCAACAACTTGAAGCAGTTGGGTCTGGCGTGTCACAACTTCCATGCGGTCAACAACAAGTTGCCCCCGGGCGTGATCTCACAGCGGAATCCGACTGGTAATACGGGCGCTGATTACGCCCAGGCCAACGTCGGACTGCTTGTCCACTTGTTGCCGTACCTGGAAATGAACAACCAGTACGAACGCATTAGCACCGCCCGTAACATTGGCATCGGCAACTATGCCGGTGATGGAAGCGTGCCCGCGGTGGGCTCATGGTGGGGCAATGGTGTCACCTGGTCGATTGCTCAAACCAAGGTGGGTGCGTTCCTCTGCCCGTCAACCGATTCGTCGCTGAAGGGCAACGTGTTCGCTGTGATCACCTGCTACCAAACCGGCTCGAACACGGGTTCGGCCACGGTGGGTGGAGGCTACTTCGCCAACCAGCCTGGCCTTGGCAAGACGAACTACGTTGGCTGTGCCGGTGGATACAACGGCGTGCCGAGCTCCAATGCTTGGTTCACCTACCGCGGTATCTTCGGTAACCGGAGCGAAACCAGCTTCGGGCACATGCCGGACGGTAGTGCGAACACCTTCATGTTGGGCGAGACCTGCGGATCGGGTCACGGTACCGGTTCCTACTTCAGCCACTCGTGGATGGGTGTCGGCATTCTCCCGACCCACTCGAGCGGTCTGCCTCAAAATCGTAGCCAACAAGTTTGGTACAAGTTCAGCAGCGATCACCCGACCATCACTCAATTCTGCATGGGTGACGGTTCGGTGCAACGTGTCTTGAACTCCAAGACCATTGGCGGTGGCCGATGGGGCTACTGGGTGCCGCTCGGCGCCATGGCGGACAACAACGCGCCGCCACTTTGATCAAGGCTTGTCGCGACGCACGCCGGTTTGGCGGCTCGCTGTTGATGGGCGGATGGTTCAAACCCTTCCCCTTGAGTTCCGTCGATTCCCTGGTGAGTTGAAGAACCGGAAAAGCGCGTCAAGCTAACCAAGCCTCGCAACGGGGGTCTCGTGTCTTCGGACATGGGGCCCCTTTTTTCGTTCTTGCGGTCGGCCCCCTGCTAGGTCGTCGAGCTTGGCTCGCGAATCGCGTGGAACGAATATCGTCGTCATGCCATGTCGGCTCGGAACTCCTGGAAGCTTCGGGCGGACATGGTTGGCTCCGCTGCCAGGTCGCGGTGGCAATGGTGGCCCTGGGGACAGCGTCCGCTTGTCGCGCCAAGGTCACGTGAATTTTGGCTAGACGCGAGCAAGAGTTCTCGTGTGGCTTTCATAGCCATCACGCACGATGGAGAAATCCCCGCTGAGCCCCATGCGCCGAGTTTCGTGCGACGCAAGACGCGCCCTTGTTACCCGACTCGACGTCTCACGCTTCGAGGCGTTGCTATCGAGGCGCCCCTGGTGTTTCGCCACCTCCGACAGATCCCAGAGGAGGCTTGCCCCGCACAACCATGCCGCGTGCCCAGAGTTCGAACAGACGAAGTCGCTCGGCGCCATGTTCGAAATAGGCCACGGGCAGGGCCTCCAGCCATTCTCGATACGTTTCCGACACCGCCTCGTCTTCGGCCGCGGCGGGCCGGTCAAGCAATCGGGCGACGACCATCGCCAATTCGCGCCCCACGCGTTGATGAGACGCGATCGTGGGGTGGACATGATCGATCACAACGCTCCGATCGATCGTGCCATCCATGGTTTCCGAGGCGAGGAGGGCGGGCATGTCCACCACACTCCATTCGTAACACGTCGCTGCTTGTCGCAACTCATCGAGCAGCGGGCTCGGACAGCGCAGTGGACACACGTCGAGATCAATGGCTCGGCGGTACGCGGTCCGGGCTCGCTCCGCCTCTCCCAAGGAATCCCAGGCGAGACCAAGGTGATAGTGAATGCCCGCGTGGTCGTCGGCTCCTTGCCGCCATTGCTCGAGCATCGCGAGCCGAACTCGCGCCGACCGGGTTAGCCATGTTGGCGAGCGAATCGCCGCCTCGAATTCCGCGGCCGCCGTCCGATCGAATTGGGTTTCGGATTTAAACGGAGGAGTATCCCGTTCGTCGCTGACCGGCAGCACGAGCACGACCGGCACGTTGGCTCGCTGACACATCGTGCCAATCCGAGCCAGTGACGCGGCGAAATGTTCGCTCACCGCCTGCTCGAATTCCACGTCGCGATGGTAGTGACTGGCGCCTCCCTCGTGATCCAGTACGGCGTCGACCTCGGCCGATAGACGCTCGGTGGCGACTTGCGGTCGGGACATCGAGCGATCGAGTGTCCACGAAACGAGTGCCGATTGCCGGGCCCAACTTCCCCAGCGCCGCCGCCACCGCGGAGTCGCGAGGTAGTCACGATACTCGCGTCGCTCGAGGAACTCGTTGTGACCGGTACAAAGAACGATCACGTCGGGGTCGTGCGTCAGCAATTCCTCGACCAACGGGACGAGGCGGTAGGAGGCATACGAAACGCCGCCGCAATTGACGACGGTCCACCGAGTCCGAGGGTCACCGACCTCGAGAGCCAAGCGAGCCCAAGTCGAAAAGGCGGTTTCGATCGTGTAGGGATTGCCCTGAACCGTCGAACCACCCACCACGAAGATTCGTCGCTCGTCGCTCTCCTTGTTCGCGGGAAAACGGTCGTATTGAAAATAGAAACGTCGCTCGGGAGCGATCTCAAACCACTGCCGGTCGTCCGAAAGGGACCACAGCGGACGAGTCCCCTCGAATCCCAGCGAGACGTCATTCACCTCGCTATGGCGTGGCCACCCCAGCCCGCGCAGAACGCCCTCGGCGATGAACCAGGGGAGGGCGACCATCGCCAATACCAGGAGACGGAAGCCCCACTTCGTGCGACGTTGCGTGTTCATGCGACGTTGCGTGGCCCTCGACACCAACCAAGTCTCCTGGAAACAATCCGCCTCTTACGGAAACGGTGGAATAAGCCCCACCGAAACGGTCTCCCGCGGACCGTTCGCGATGCCCCTCGTGAATCCAATGAGCGCCGCGGGAGTTCCTTCCAAGCCGCGGCCCAAGCGAACGACAAGGCGTCGTCGACACGGGAAAAGCCATGTTCCCCCGGTTGCGAAAACAGGGCGAACACCCAAGGATGATCGAGATAACGTGTTTGATCCCAACCAGCAGCGAGCAAGGAGTCTCTGATGGCTTTTACCCTACCCGATCTCCCGTACGCCTACGATGCGCTAGCCCCTCACATCGATGCCCGCACGATGGAGATCCATCACTCGAAGCATCACAACGCCTACATCACCAATGTTAATAACGCGATCGCCGGTTCGCCTCTCGAGTCGCTGAGCGTCGAGGCATTGATCAGCGATTTGTCCCAGGTTCCCGAGAATATTCGCACGGCCGTGCGCAACAACGGCGGCGGACATGCCAATCACTCGTTGTTCTGGACCGTGCTCGGACCGAACGCGGGAGGCTCCCCGACCGGCGATCTGGCCACCGCCATCGACTCGACCTTTGGAGGTTTCGACGGCTTCAAGGAACAGTTCTCGAAGGCCGCCGCGACTCGATTCGGTTCCGGTTGGGCTTGGCTAAGCGTCGACGGAGACAAGTTGGTCGTGGAAAGCACGGCCAATCAAGACAGCCCGTTGATGGAAGGGCGCACGCCCATCCTGGGCCTCGATGTCTGGGAGCATGCCTACTACTTGAATTACCAAAACCGACGGCCGGACTACATCGCCGCCTTCTACGAGGTGATCAACTGGAACGCGGTCGCCGATCGTTATGCGGCCGCCAAGGGCTAGTTCCCATGGCAATGCCGCTCGGGACTCCGTCGATGAAATATCGCGGAGACCGACAAGTCAACACGGTCCCTTGGCCACGATCGACCAGCCGACACGTCGGTTGAATTTGGCTCGTGACCTACGAGAGTTGGCCTGCGAGACTTAGCGAAGTCGCTGAAGGGTGGGAACGCCGTGATGGTGGTCCCACCCTTTTTTGTTGTGACCGTCAGTCGGCGTCGATCCCGTGCGGTCGATCTGATCACCGCGAGTAGGCACGACGCCGGCGAATAGCCACGATACCGCGAGCAACCAACCGCGAGTAACCAAAAGCGTCCCGGCTACTCGCCACCGAGCCACGTGTAGAGCCAAGGGTGGATCCATGGATTCGCCTGGGCATACGCGGCACTGGCGATGCTCATTCCCAGCAGCGTCAGGACGACCGCCCTCCCCGCGGCGCGTTTCGCCAATCGCTCAATGGGATCCATGGCCAACAGGATCCACATCGGAGTGAACCAGAGCATCCAGCGCAAGTAGCTCGTCTGCCCACCATAGTTTCGATCGATCAAGGGCCGGCTCAAGTAAAACCCGAACACGACAACGGTTAACAGGAGCACGGCGATCGTGAACGCTTGCCAGATTCTCGGTTGCCCCGGTCGGAGTCCCAGCACGACGCCAGCCACCGCCAACGCCAAGAGCGGCGAGAGCGATATCAGGCCGTGGTGTCCCAACAACATGTGCCAAGCATAGCGAGCCCGTGACTCTTCTCCTTGATCGACACGCGATCGACTTTCCCGCGGCTGGCTCCAGTAGCTCCAATCGTATTCGTACCAGTTGTCCCATTCGCGCACATCGATCTGGGATTCGGAGGTGGGCTGCACGAGGGCCCAACGTTGATCGGAGCCAAGATCGGTGAGCACCCAGCGCCGCGTCCCCTCGGGAACGGGTGTCGTGCCCGGATTGAGCGACCAGCGGGACGAAACCATGACTCCGCCATCGTTGAGGACTCGGCGCGTCTCGGCGCTCAGTTCGCCGCGCGCCGCCGCGTCCGCCGCTTCAGCCGGCAATTGCAGGAGTACCGCGCCGTCGGAACGATGGGCATACGGAGGCCGCCAGGAATGGTGAGCCTGCCAATTGGTCGCGAAACTCGCGCACGCCACGATTCCCGCCGCGGGCAGGAAGATCAGCAGCGTCTTGCGCCAGTCGACCAGCAGGAAGGCGAAAGCCGCCAAGCAAAGGAACGAGAGCGCGGGTAGTTCATTCGCGGCGGCGAAGGCGGCGAACAAGCCGCCGATGGCGAACCACCAATGGCTCCGCTTCCCCACGCTCGCATCGCGGGACGATTCGTCCGCGCCGGTCCGTTTCGGATCATCCTTTGTCGCGCAAAGCCACCAACTCAGAATGACGATGCCGACCGACACCGCCGCTGGAAGATGGTTGTTGAGCGTAACGGCGAACGTCCCCAACGAAGTTCCTAGGCCGAGTCCGGCTACCAAGATCGCCCGAGTCCACGCCGACATGCCGCGTTTGCGAGCCAAGGTCGCGACCGCTCCCAGCAACACGGCCAGGGGAAGCACGTTGACCAGCAACAACAGCGTCCGTGCCACGGAGAACGGCTGGTGATCCAAACTCCAACCGGTCGTCAGCCGAATCGCTCGATAGAGATAGGCATAGAGAGTCGGCAACAAGGTCGGCTTGCTGGAATACTCATGCAGCCGTCCGTCCTCGCCAACATGCACGACCTTGTCGATCGTATTCCACACGCTGCCTCGCTCGACCGTCAGATGATCGATCGCATAGGTACCGTCATCTCCCAACGCTCGAATCGTCGCCCAACGGCTTCGGTCATTCGCCGACATGAACGGCGAGTGGCGGTTTTCCTGGAGCGGCTGTAGCGCGAAGATCCTGCCGGCGACCACCGCCACGATCACCAAGATCCAAGTCGCGTCCCAGCGCCAAGGAGATCCGCTGGTTGGCGTCGTCGTGGATGCCAACGGAGTCGCGGAATCAATCGCGGCATCATTGGGCGACGCATGGGGTGAATCCGACATTCGCGATGCCTCATGAGCGGTGGGTCAAAGGGAAGCGTCGATCGGCGTTGGCGAAAACAAGTGGACCGAGTTCATCGACCAACGTGCGGGATATGTCCATGACTCGATTCTGGAATCGTGCGTGTCCTAGCTGGCGTCGGAGTCCGGGGTGGAGTCGGGAGGGTGATGGAGGCTGGCGGGATCATCGAGATCATCGATCCGCCGAGCATCACTAAGCTCACAACGAGTCTTCGAGTTCGTCGCTCCGCGCACCCGGGCTCGAACGGAGTACTTGACTTCGGACTTGGCATTCTGAGCCGTGATCAACTCGGCGAGGAAGCCGAGAGACAACAACTGCGCGCCAAGCAGCATCGCTCCCAGCGAATAAAGCACGAGCGGGCGCTGATGGAGAGGCGCCCACTCATCGGCGTATCCGCCGAACTCACGCACCAACCAATACACGGTGAGATAGAACAGTCCCAAAAGGCCGGCACTGAAACTTGCGAGCCCCGCCGATCCCAATAGATGCTGGGGACGGGAGCCATATCCCGTGAGGAAGTACACGGTGGTCAGATCGAGAAACCCCTTCAGGAACCGTTCGAATCCGTACTTCGAACGACCAAACTTGCGGGCTCGATGCTCGACCGAAATCTCGCCGATGCGAAATCCCCGCGCGGCGGCGAGGACCGGAACGAAACGATGCAGCTCACCGTACAAGTGAATCTCGGGCAACACCTCGCCTCGATAAGCCTTGAAGCCGCAGTTGTGATCGTGCAGCTTGACTCCGGTCAACCAGCCGACCATGCGATTGAAGACGCGGCTGGGAATCGTCTTGTGCCAGGGGTCGTGACGCACGGTCTTCCAACCGCTGACCACATCGTGACCCTTCTCAAGCGCCTCCACGAATCGAGGCAGCTCCTTGGGATCATCCTGCAGGTCGGCATCGAGCGTGAACACCACGTCGCCGTCAACCTCGGCGAAACCCGCCATCAACGCCGCGGCCTTGCCGAAGTTGCGCCGAAAACGAACGCCACTTACAAGCGAATCCTCGGCCGCGAGCGACTCGATGATCCGCCAACTGTCGTCGGTGGAGCCATCGTCGACAAACACGATCTCGAGCTCCCAGCCCCGCGCCTCGGCCACCGCTCGGAGTTCGGTATGCAACGTCCGCAGACTCTCCTGCTCGTTGAACACCGGAATGACGGCCGAGTACTTCATGCTGACTCCAGGGAACTTACTTCGGTCGATACCAAGCACGTGTGACACAGACCGCGAGTTGTTTGATCGACGTCGATTAGTACAAGTCGACAGAGGGTGATTCGCACTCAACCGCTCCGGCTCGACGCATCACACCATCTCAACGCACCGCGCCTTGCGGTGGCTGATTCAGTCGACTCCCAAGCAACGCCTCCGAGGAAACAAACAGGCCGAGTAGGGGACTCAATCGAGCGAACCTTCCCGCGTTTCCGATGCCGGAGCCGGCCCATTTCCCCAGAGATACAGGATAGTCGCAATGACGAGCTCGGACAGCAACCAACAGAGCCGGAGCAACACGGCGGCGACGATGGCTTGAGCCGAACCGAATGGAGCCAGAAGCGTCAGGATGACCAGCTCCCGCACGCCAATGCCTCCCGGCAATAGCGAGAGGAAACCCGCCACCATCGCCAAGGCGACACACGCCGTGATCAACGGCAAATCGATCCAACTCGGGTCGGCTCCCGGCAAGGCGGACAGGACACAAAACAGACTCGCCCCCCAACATCCCCACGCCAACAGATTCCAGCCCCAACCGCGCGCCAGAAGGCCACCATCGAGTCCCGCGACCGCTTGCTCGATCGAAGGGTCGGCCTTGCGGAGACGGATGAACCGGACAAGCCGCCGAAACAACGGAGGATAAGTCGGGACTCCCGCCACCAACATCAACACGACGGCCAGTCCGAGTAGCGGCAGGCGGGCGCTCAACTTGGCGGGCTCCTGCCAAGCCCAGAACACCAAGTACGAAGCAGCGACCGTGGCGCCCACCGCCATCAGCGTGAGTGTCTCGACGAACACCGCCGCCGCCGCGGGAGCCACCAAGGTGCGATCACTCCGCACGGTCGCCGCACGAATCGCGACCACCATCGCCTTGCCTGGAAGGTACTTGCCGAGTTGCCCCATCATGAATGCCCGCAGTGACTCACGCGGAGTCGGACGTTGTCCGAATCGCAAAAGAACCGCGTGCCAATATCGCCAACCGGGCAGCGTACCCAAGCCATAGGCCGCGGTGGCGGCCAGCAACCAGGGCCAACCCACCCGCGACCAATCGAGCGCCCGAAGCGACTCGTCCTGCCAGGCACGGCGAATCGTCAACGCGATTCCCACAACCACGGCGACGAGCGTGATCGAGCGAATCACCGTTGGCAGCCAGCGACGAAGCGTGACGCCGAGTCCCACAAGAATCCTTCCCGGCAAAAAACTCTTTTCGATCCAAGCGATCGAACGAACCCGCGCCGACATCACTCGCCCAGCCACCCAGTCGTCTCAAACTAGGCAACTAGCTGACAGCTTGGATAAGCCTGCAAAGAGACGGAACTCCTTGGGCCCGCGTGAAACGGGTCGAAGTTCACAAGTCGCTCATTTCGCGCAACTACTTTGCCAATCTTCTATTTGCGATGACTAGCAAAGGCGGATAGGATACCACCCGGTGGTCTTGTGCGTAAGACGAATGGAGTCTCCACCGATGAACGGATTGGCCGTCGCATTGGTTATAGCTGTGTCCGGCGTGGAAACGACTTGGGAGACTCGTCCCGAGGGCGACCAGGTCTACGTGATCCAATTGGATGAGCAAGCCATCGAGGCTTTGCGGGCCGGCTATCCCATCACGAGCATCATTCCCCAGGGTGTGAACCCGGTGGGCGCGGTGCGATTGCAGTATGGTGAACAGCGTTTGCAGAAGCCGGCCATCGCGGCTTCGGGCGACGCTGATTCAGGCGTGGCTCAGGTGAGCAACGTCGCCTCTCTTGCGTTTCTGCAGCAGGTGCCGTCGAGTTCGCCACCCGCGTCGTCGCCGAACACCTTCTCGCCGGCGGAAGCCTTCCAGCGGCAACAGCAACCGCAGGCATTCGCTCCCAATAGCGTCGATCGAGGCGTGCCACTCCGGCCGACCCTTGCCGACTCGAGTCCGCTTGCTGGAGTTGGTAACGCACCAGCTGACGGGAACATTCGCATCAACCCCGAGGCGTTGCAGTGGGACGCCTTCAATCGCTTGATGGATGCCCCGTTGATGCAAGGCATGCCCTACGCGACGGGCTCGTATCAAGCCAACAATCCACCGGCGCGGTTACCGCCGACTCAGCTTCCACCGGCTCAGCTTGCCTCGCCCTTGGGTAGCAACGTGGGCGCGAGCGATTGGGACGCGGGACGCAATGTTGGCGGCGCGGATCCCAACAGCAATTTGCCTCGCACGTCGCTTTGGCCGGTGAATCAGACCAATCCGAATGGGGCCGGCAACACTTGGCAATCGGTCAATCAACCGACGACGCCTCAACCTGGCCCGTCCTATCAATCGCCTTTGGCCGGCACGAATACGGGAGCGACCGGCGGCCAGGCCACGGGCAGCCCCCAGTGGCCCGTCACCGGGCAAGGGCAGGGCTCCGGCTACTCCACCTCGGGCTGGAATGGCGGCTCATATCAGCCGGGCTTGATGGCTCCGCCCAACCTCCCCGCGAACAATCCTGGCTACTACGCCTCGACCCAAGGCCAAACCAATCCAGTTCCGTATGCCCCAGGTCAAGGCACCGGTACCACGACGGGTGCGGGATACCCGATGTCGGGATCGGGAAGCTCCTTGCCCGCCGTGACCAAACCCCAGATTCCTGACTGGGTCAATTCCCAGGGGCCGCTGGCCAGCGCCAACGCGGGTCAGCAGCTTGCGGGAACGATTCGGCCGACGAGCTACACATCGAGCGGCGTCGGCACATCGCTCAATAGCACTCGCCCGACGACCTCGAACACGAGCAACACCAGCGGCTCGACGCTGAATCCGAATGGCCCCACGGAGGTTGAGACGGAACCTCCGAAGGACGTCTCGGTCCTAGCGCTTGGCTTGCTATTTCTGTCGATCGGCCTGAACGTGTACTTCGGTTATCTGATCCGCGGGTTCTATCTCAAGACCCGACAGCTCGCCCGAGACCTGCGCGAGTCGGTACTCACGGCGTAGCGTCAAAGCGACAACGCCGTTGCCGCACTTTGCGATTCCCCTGCGCTGACGATGGAGCTCTCAATAAGCGGCGGAGCGCGGACGTACTTCCTCGCGGCGACCACGGCGCGGTTTTCTACAGCGCGGACAACAGTCAGGCACGGTCAAGTACGGCGACCAGGGTGCGCGTTCTTGATGAAAGTGCCGAAGCTTGGCGACTACCGAACGAAAGTCAGACGGACAACGCCATGCTAGTACGACGTGCTGTCATCGACGACGCCCCAGGAATTGCCTCGGTGATTCATGCGATGCCCGAGCTCGCGATAGGCAACCACCAGCCGCTTTCGAAACTCACCGAGGTCGTTGGATCGAATCTAGTCACGGGATTATCAACGGACCGCTCGAGCATCCACGTCGCCGAGATCGAGACAAGGATTGTCGGCTACATCGCCTGTCATTGGGTTGCCTTCCTACTTCTCGATGGCGGCGAGGGCTACGTGTCGGAGCTCTTTGTCCATCCCAATTTCGCGAGTCAAGGAATCGGTACCGAGCTGCTACGACTCATTGAGGCCGAAGCACGGAGCCGCGGCTGCACAAGATTGAGTCTGCTAAATGGGCGAGACCGGAAGTCCTACGAACTCGGTTTCTATTCGAAGCTTGGCTGGACCGAGCGCGAGCACATGCGCAACTTCATATTCCCGTTGACCGCTTCCGCCCCGTCGCTTGCCCCGGAAGGCCCTACGGGGCAACCGAGCCACGACAATTGACAGAACAAACACTCAAGCCCCGTATTCGTATCGGGGACGCGATCGACGCGGCTCGGTCGCGGTGAGCACTAGATCCCGGTGCGGCGAATGCGTTTCAGTTGCAAGCAAAGCAACTCCGCGATGTTCCAGGCGTCGTCGACACCGCGATGATGTCGCCCGACCATGGTGAGACCGAGTCGTTCCATGGCCGAATCGATGCCGAGTTCTTGCCTCAAGCCCCACGCGATTGAAAAGAGATTCTTGACGTTCAGGTGCGTGGGCCCGAACGGGTAAGGAATGCCGTAGCTGTCGCAATTGCGGCGAAACTGGTTGCGGTCGTAGTCACCCCAACTCGCGAATAGCCGTTCTGGAGCTCGGTACTCATCCATCAGGATGTGCACGACATCGCTCAACGTCATGCCCGCCTCGGCCATCTCCTGCGTGATGCCCGTCAACTCCGTGCAGAAAGCACTGACCGTTGATTTCTGGGGCCTCACCATCAACGAGCGTTTCTCGAGCCGCTCCAGGCTGGCGGTATCGACGAGACAAAGCCCGACCTCAATGATCTCCGTCATCTGCCCGGGAGGTGGATAACCTTCCCAGCAGGTTGATTCCACATCGATCACGAGGATGACATCGAGTGTTTTGGCCATCGTGTTCCGATGCGTGAGAACGAGAAACGTGCGGGAGTGACGGAAGGCGTACGTGAACCGCGGCGTGATGATCCAACGAGTCGCAGTCCGACGAGTCGCTTGGCTCATCCAAACCAAGCCGGCGGACTGACTAGCGGAGCTGGCTTCCGCCTGGGAGAGTGAGCGGCCGCGACTTTCGGGCGATCATGATAGCCCAGTTGCTCACCTCTTGCCGCACGGGCGACGAACATTAACCGGTTTCCTGAACCTAGCCGCGGTGCTTGGCGTCTCGTGGTGCCAGGCGACGTCGCCGTGCGGTTCGGTTCACGGGCCGCTTCATGACGCGGCGACTACCACGGCCGGTTCACCCAGGTGCCGCCCGGATGACTTGGAGATTCCGAGACCGGGCGTTTCGGAATCGCCCCAACAGCGGTACCATCGCGGATTGAGGGGCCCGGGCGCGACGGCGCGTCGCGAGACTCGATTTGCCCCAGTTCACTCGCCGACGACGCAAGGTGCGGATCCGGCGGGCAGCGATCCACGAGACGGTGTGATGGGTAAGCAGTACATCTACACGATTCGAGAACTGACGAAGAAGCACGGCACGAAGGCCGTGTTGACCGATATTTGGTTGGCGTTTTACCCGGGAGCCAAGATTGGCGTGCTTGGCCGCAATGGCTCGGGTAAGAGTTCGCTGCTCAAGATCATGGCGGGGGTCGACAAGGACTTCGACGGAGACGCGATTCTCACCGACGGTTTCACCTGCGGCTTTCTCCCCCAGGAACCGCAGCTCGATCCCGACAAGAACGTTTGGGAGAACCTGCAGGATGCCGTCGCGCCGCGACGCGCGTTGCTCGACCGATTCAACGAGCTGACCGCTAAGTGCTCCGAGCCGCTCGACGACGATGCGATGCAGAAGGTGTACGACGAGATGGCTCGCGTACAGGATCAAATCGAGGCGACGAATTCCTGGGAGCTGGATCGCGAAATCGAGATCGCGATGGACATCATCAATCTGCCTCCACGCGAGGCGGATGTGACCAAGTTGTCGGGTGGTGAACGTCGACGCGTCGCGTTATGCAAGCTGGTGCTCGCGCGACCCGACTTGCTGCTGCTCGACGAGCCGACGAATCACCTTGACGCCGAATCGGTGCTCTGGCTCGAACATTTCCTGCGCGAGTATCCCGGCACCGTCGTCGCGGTGACTCACGATCGCTACTTCCTCGATAACGTGGCGAGCTGGATCCTGGAGTTGGATCGTGGGAAGGGCATTCCCTGGGAAGGCAATTACAGTTCGTGGCTCGAGCAAAAGGAAACCCGGCTCGCTCAGGAAGAGAAATCGGCCGACGCCCGGCGCAAGTCCTTGCAGCGCGAGCTGGAGTGGATTCGCATGGCGCCGCGAGCTCGACAGGCGAAGAGCAAGGCTCGTATCAATGCCTACGAACAGATGGCGTCGGAAGGGTTCGAGGAGCGACTCGACGAATTCGAGATGCAAATCCCACCGGGGCGCCACTTGGGTGACTTGGTGATCGAGGCCGATCACTTGAGCAAGGGTTTTGGCGACAAGGTGCTGATCGATGACCTGTCGTTCCGATTGCCGGCTGGTGGCATCATCGGCGTGATCGGGCCCAACGGCGCTGGTAAGACGACGCTGTTCCGCATGCTCACCCAGCAAGACACGCCCGACAAGGGAACGATGCGAGTCGGTCCGACGGTGGAGCTGGGCTACGTCGATCAGCTCCGTGACGATCTCGATCCGAACAAGTCGGTCTACGAGGAGATTTCGGGAGGCAACGATCTACTCGACATGGGTGGCAAGCGGATCAACGCGCGGGCCTATGTGTCGCGTTTCAATTTCCGCGGGCCCGACCAAGAGAAAAAAGTGGGCGTCCTCTCCGGTGGTGAACGCAACCGCATCCAACTGGCGAAACTGCTGCGGCGAGGCTGCAATGTGCTGCTGTTGGACGAACCGACCAATGACTTGGACGTCGATACGCTCCGAGCCTTGGAGGAGGCGGTGCTCAACTTCGCGGGTTGCGCGGTGGTGATTTCGCACGACCGCTGGTTCCTCGACCGCATCGCGACGCACATTCTCGCCTTCGAAGGGGATGGATACGTCCACTGGTGCGAAGGCAACTTCGAGACGTATGAACGTCAAAGAAAGGAACGGCTCGGAAAGTCGGCGGACGAGCCTCAGCGATTCCGATACAAGCGGGTGAAGCAATAGCGGCTTGACCCTACCCGCCGCGTGCAGTAGGAAAGTCGGCTTCAATTCCCCGATCATCCACACCGCGTGTGGGTCCATGGGGAGAGAATAAAGTGTGTTGGGAACAGGACTCCGATGCGTCACTCCGATGCGTCGGCACGAGTTCCGACTCGGGTTCGCCCTTGGTGGTGAACTCGAGGACTAACGTTTTTGTCTGATTTGGACGGAGTTTACAGAGACCATGACCATCCTGCGTGTTGGCGCGACGAAGAAGTATTCGGACAACTTCAGCGACGCCTTTGGCGGCTCGAAGAAGTCGGCTGCCTCGAAGAGTGCCAAGAAGCCGGCGAAGAAGGCGGCCAAGGCCGTGAAGGCCGCGAAGAAGGCCGCCGCGAAGCCAGCCAAGAAAAAGGCGGCCAAGAAGTAAGTTCACCTCGAGCGAGCGATCGCTCGAGACTACCGATAGGCCCGCGACGCGCGAGGGTGTCGACCCGTGCCCTTGTTTCGCCGGCTCATTCGGAAAGGTGCGGACCGCATGGGGATCGGCACCCAAAGTTGCTTGGAAACGAGGGCAGGCGTTTCTCCCTGGGACTCCTGATCGGCCGCTGTTTTCTCGACCGCGAGCTTCACGCTCGCGGTTCGAGTCGCCGATCTTGAAGTCACCGTCCCACCCGCCACGAATTGACGGCGGAGGGGGCCACCATGGAAGGAATGAACGAAGCAGGCGGGGGTTCGCTTCGTCAGTCCGCGAGCCATGCACGACTCGGACGCTGAAAGACGTTCCGATCGGCGTGATGGTTGAGGAATGTCGGCTGCGCGTCCGTGAACCGTACCGCTTGCTCGAAGAAGGACCCCGAAGATGGACCTCGCCGCCGCTTTTGAAGCTGGCCAAGACTATCAGTCGTTTCTCCAGCAGTATGCGACCCCCGAACAACTCCCTCGCTGGCAGGCGACGTTCGATGCCGTCCGGCTTTCCGACTCCCAGCGGCAAGTCTTGAGTTCGATGTCACGCCAAGTGAACGCCTTGTGCTTCGCCGGCGCGTGGTGCGGCGACTGCATCGAACAATGCCCGATCTTCGAGCATTTCTGTCAGGCGACATCCTGCTTGTCGATCCGCTATATCGACCGAGACGCCAATGAGGAATGGCGGGACCATTTTCGGATTTGCGGCGCGCCTCGAGTCCCCCAGCTCATCTACATGAACGAGGACTTCGAGTTCCTGGGATGGGGTGGTGACCGCACGCTCAGCAAGTATCGCCGAATGGCCTCGACTCAGATCGGCGCTGCTTGCCCGGTGGGCCTAAGCGTGGAAAGCGAATTGCTGAATTCGGTCACGCAAGACTGGCTCGATGAATTCGAACGCATCCACTGGATCGTACGACTTTCGCCTCGCTTGCGTGCGAAACACGGAGATTGAAGCGGGCGCCGCGGCGGCATCTTCTCGGACGGACAGCCGACTAGTAGCGGTTGTTCGTGTTGATCGTCGATCCGGTCGCCGTCGTCGTGCTCGTGCCGCTGACCGTAGTCGTTCCTGGATTTTGAGCCAAGCGAGAATCGGCTCCGTTCACACCCGAACCTGTCACCAGTTGCTGCTGCAACATGGACATGCGAGTGGCCAGATCGCCCTGCGTGCTGTTGGCCATCCAAGCGCGATTGTAGCTATCCATCGCGGAAGCGAGTTGACCTTGCTCCTCGCGAATCGAGCCAACCGCGCGATTGGCGCGAATGTTTTGTGGGTCTTGTTTAAGGGCTTCGGCCAGCAACTCCGTCGCCGTTTGCGTATCGCCGAACTCGCGATAGAGGCGAGCCAATTCGATTTTCGGTTCGGGACTGAGTGGCGCGCCGGCCGCCCAGCGACGCAGCAACGTGAACGCGGCGTCCTTGCGACCATCCTGCACGAGCAACACGGCTAGGCCTCGATGGGCATCCACGTGGTTGGGTTCGCGATTGAGGCACTCGTTGTAGAGCGCCTCGGCCTGGGTCACCATCGCCGTGTCTCGGCTTGCCATGCCCAGATGATGGTAGGTCGACGCGAGGTTGTAACAAGCATCGGCGTTGGCGGGATCGCGTTGAAGTGCCTGCTGAAACGACGTAATCGCGTCGTTGTAACGCCCGGTTTGGAAGAGCTGAGCCCCTTGGGTGTTGTTGGAATCGGCGATCATGCTGCACCCTGGCGCGATCACCAGACAGCCCAAGAGTAGCAGGCTCCAAGTTGCCGAATTTCGCGGTGCACCCACGCGTCTTCCCCTTCGATGGGAGAATCTCTCGTCTCATCCCGTACCGATACCAGGGGCGAAACGAACGACCGCTGGAGTGTTCCCACGTTCGCCGTCGAGCCGCCCGCGTCGACTTAGCGGGGGAACGATAGGGATTCGCCCCTTCCGCCACAAGATGAATTGATGCCAGCGGCAAGAAACGCCGACGCCTCGGTCCCACGAGATGGGAGCCGAGGCGTGCGGTTGATTCGAGCACGGGTCCTAGCCATGTGACCGGTCGACGATCATCAAGCCGGTGATTGGCGCGGGACGAGCCACGATGTTAGGGGAGCGCGACCGCGGTTCCGACCACCGCTCCCGCCTGGAACATCGCTCCGCGGGCACTCAGCGGTAGAGACTTGCTGAGATACGGAGCGCAGTCGCCCGGCCGATAGTAGCCCAGCGAATAGCGGCACTCGTTCGGCGGATAGACACCCGCGTTGTACGGCATCGCCGCGATGTTCAGGAAGAAGTGGGCTCCGCTGCGGAACGGCTGCACGATCGGACGCGAGGTCTGACCATATCGCTCGAGCTGCACGTCCTCGAAGAACAACGGCTTGTGACACAACTGCGAGGCGGTCCAGGTGTAGGTCTGGTAGGCCCACATGCGATCGACCGAACCTTGTTCGAGTAACGAGCACTCGGCCGGCACTCCCCAAGCCGCGGTGACCACGCGGCGGCTGGCGGCACTCAGATCGTAGTACGAGACCGTCACTTCCTCGCCCGCTTCGTCCATGACGAAGACCATGCCGTTATGCCAATCGGTCAAACGACCATGAGCCACGACACGGCCGGTGCGGTCGACCCAGTCGACCGGGGTTTGCGCGGAAGCGATCCGCAGCAAGGCGGCCCGAATTTCTTCGTCGGTCCGAGCCTCGGGATCGACGGAAGGGGAGAGGTTGAGCTCGATGCTCGAAAGCGGATTGTTCGCGAGCTTGGCGTAGAAAGCCTCGCAGTCGAACGGAGTGGCTCGCTCGCCGATCTGAGCCGGCAATCCAAGTGGCGGAGCGGAGGCGGCATCACCGACGCCCGCTTCGTCTTGGTAGCGAGTCGACGCGTAGGCGGCTCCGCCACGAGGCTGTCGCACCGCCGAACGATCACCAAAGGGATCGTTGATCGGCTGCTCCGCCGCGATACGAGGAGCCGCGTTTCGGGGCGCTCCTAACTGAACCGGCGCGCTGGTGGCTCCACCGGAGCGACGCTGCCACTGCAACTCGCCCTCTTGCACCGCCGTTCGGCGAACCGCTTCATCCCGCATGACGGGCGTCTGGCTCGCGTTGCCCGACGAGGCCCAGCCGTCCTGGCTGGTCGTGGATCGGATGGGTGTGACCGCCGAAGTTTCAGCGGCGGCCGGAGTTTCAACAGCCGGTAGGGGCCGAGCGGCAACGGGGCGCGCGATCAATCGCGGCACGTCCGAATCTTGCCCCAAGGCGCGAGTCCCAACCAACGATCCACCCCACGGCATGACACCACAAGCGGTGGCGAGGACGGCACCGAGCACCGCGCCGCGGCGCACCAAACCGTCAACTCGAGCCGCCAGACATCGTCTCGGGGCTGTAGTTGGGAGATTCTTGAGTGATGGCGATGTCGTGTGGGTGACTCTCACGAACGCTCGCAGCAGAGACCTGTATGAATTGCGCATCCCTTCGCAGTTCCTCAATCGTTCGAGTTCCACAGTACCCCATGCCGGCTCGCAGCCCGCCCACCAGTTGGTAGACGAAATCGGCCAGGACGCCCTTGAAAGGGACTCGCCCTTCCACGCCCTCCGGCACGAACTTGCCGCCCGATGACGATCCTTGTCGGTACCTCTCGCTCGACCCCTTGGCCATGGCTCCGAGCGAGCCCATCCCTCGATACGCTTTAAAAGTCCGTCCTTGGTAGAGGATGATCTGTCCCGGGCTTTCAGCGAGCCCCGCGAAGAGGCCGCCAATCATCACGCAAGAAGCTCCAGCCGCGAGCGCCTTGGTGATATCTCCCGAAAACCGAATTCCTCCGTCCGCGATGACTGGGACTCCCGCGGGCTCACAGACGGCCGCCGCATTCGTGATGGCCGTCACCTGAGGCACGCCGACTCCACTCACCACTCGAGTCGTACAGATCGATCCCGGTCCAATCCCGACCTTCACAGCGTCGGCTCCCGCGTCCACCAAAGCCTTGGCACCTTCCGTCGTCGCCACATTGCCGGCGACAACATCGATCCTCCAACGGCGTTTGATCTCGCGGACGGTCTCGATCACATTGCCCGAATGGCCGTGAGCACTGTCGACCACAAGGATGTCGACATCCTTGCCGATCAGACTCTCGGCGCGATCAAAATCCAAGACACCAATCGCGGCTCCAACTCTCAGCCTCCCTTGCCTGTCTTTACAGGCCTGCGGAAAGCTCTTCATCATGTCGATGTCTTTGATCGTGATCAGTCCAGTCAACCTGTATGAGTCGTCAACTAGGAGAAGTTTCTCCACCTTTTTGTCCGTTAAAATCTTTTCAGCTTGCTCAAGCGTTACCTCTCCCGTCGCCGTGACCAAATTGTCCTTGGTCATCACGTCCGCAATGAGGGTGTCGCCCTCCTCTAGAAACCGCAGATCGCGCCGAGTCAAAATACCGACCAGTTTTCCTCCCTTATCCACAATGGGAACACCGGAGACATTGTGCTGGTCCATCAGGCGCCGCGCTTCGACGACTGGGATCTCGGGCTGCAACGTGACGGGGTCGTCGATGATGCCGTTGGCGCTACGCTTGACCTTGTAGACTTCCTCGGTCTGGGCCTCGATCGACATGTTCTTGTGGATGATGCCGACGCCACCCACCTTCGCGAGCGCGATCGCCATCGCACTCTCGGTCACCGTGTCCATCGGACTCGACAAAAGCGGCGTGTTGAGCCGGATATTGCGAGTCAGATTGGTGGCGACTTCGACCTCCGAAGGCATCACTTCGCTGTAGCGAGGAATCAGCAACACATCATCAAACGTGATGGCCGTTTGAACGATCTTTTCCATGGTTGCTCTCCCTCGGCTTGGCGACTGCGACGTAGGAGCTTCTGAAAGCGTTCTCGTTCGAAAAAACGACCGCACGGGGAGCCAAGAGGGCTCCCTGGAGAGGGTCTCGAGACCGCCAAACATCCGCTCCGGGTAAACCGAGCATTATGCGGCAACAAACGCCGACTTGGCAACGAGGCATAGGACCGAGCGGCGGTCAAGAAATTGGGGCCCACGGAGCCCGCACCGAGGAGACGCATCTCGCCGCTCCCACCCCGAGCCCTCACTGTCGATGCCTCGGGCAACGACTTACTGCCGCGAGTCATCGCTCCCGTCCGCACGGTTCCAGCGGCGGAAGAGCCGGCCTCGCAAGCGGCTCGTTTCGAGCTGCCCCGACTCGCCGTCGTTTTGCTCCCAATCGCTGGCATCCCCGAAATCGACGAGCGAGACGACTTCCCTGCGGACAATCGCCCCATCGCGGTCGCGCTCGACCACTCGTTTGGAAACTAGCCCGCCCGGAACCTCGGGGGCGAGCTCCTCGAGAATCACGACGCTCCGCTCCGGCGAGTCCAACGTCGTCTTGGTCAATACTCCCGAGACGATGCGGTCCCCCAGGAAGATCGGCACCTCCGATTCGATCACTCGGCTGTATTCACGAGCCTCGATGCGTTCGGGCTCACCTTCCGGGGTGCGCACCACGAGACGGCCGAGGAAGAAGGGGAATCGATCGGCGTGAAACAGGTCACGATGGCTAATCACGCGTCCCGATTGCACCGTCTCGTACTCAAAGACTTGGCACGAAATCGTTTCCCCCTGCCATTCCAACTCGCTCCGAGACTCCTCACCCAGGTCCTTAAGCCGGTCGGCCGAGACGAACCAGGGATAGTCTCCCGTTTCCGTGGTGCGGCGTTCTCGCGGCCCTAAAGCGACTCCCAATCGTTCCCAGGTGTCGATGTCGAGCTGGTATCCCTGTTCGTCCCGACGTTTGAGTACACGAGTCACCGTGCGCTCGACGTGATGGAGTCGCTGTCCCCGTTCGTACACTTCCACGTCGACTTGAACGCGCGACCACGCGCCAACTTCGAACGGTCCCCAAATATGGCAGCGGCTTGGGATGACCGAATCCTGTGCCACGGCCGCCGAACAGCTCAGCAAGACAGCGACAAAACACCACGCCCATGAACTCAAGGGTTTCCATCGCCGACAAGTGGGTGCGTGCGTCATGGTGAACATCCAGCTAGGGAAGCTTGGTACGGCAAGTGGAGCAAGGTGCGGCATTCCGTTGATACTGGCCTTCGCGTTTCCTCGAGCGAGCCATGGGATCATGCGTGGGCCGCTCGGGCGGAGTGGTGTCCCATGCAGCCCCCGCGTTCAGTGGTTCCCTTGCGGAGGCGCTGGCGCGGCATCGGCCGCATCCTCCTGGCGACGTCGCAACACGGGGTCGAGCGTGGGACTCGTGATGGCTACGGGCGGCGGCGTGAGAGCCTCCTCGTCCGAGCCCCGCGCCCAATTCTCGACCAACTCCGCGATCGCCCCGTCCTCACCAGGAGCACACGATCGCAGGTCGATCACGACTCGGTCCTCGACGACGCGACTCAACACGACTGGAGTCGATTTGCGTAGTCGCTTCCGCATTTGCGCGGCGGTCTCCTGCGTCGGCTTGAGCAACACTTGCCACGAATCGACAGCCACATCGTCCGGGCTCCAGATGCCGAGGTGAGCCTGACCTTGCGACGTTTCGACCTCCGCGAAAACACCCGTCGCGCGCAACCGGGAAGCCAGATGCTCGGCCCGCAACTTGAGATTGGATAACGGAGTATCGAGCAGCGCGAGCAGCGGGAGGCGATGCATGGCCAACGAGGCGTCGCGATAGAGTCGCAATGTGGCGGCCAACGAGGCCAAGGTAAGTCGGTCGACGCGAACCGCGCGATGCAGCGGATGTCGAGCGATTTTCTCGAGTACGGTCGGCTTGCCCAACAACAACCCGGCCGAAGGTCCACCGATCAACTTATCGGCCGAAGCCAGGATCAGGTCAGCGCCCGTGGCGATCCAATCGGACAGCGTCCCCTTGGCGTCGATGCCCAATACCGCCGGCTCGATCAACGAAGCGAGGGCGACACTCGCCATCACCGGAATGTCGTGAGCTCGCCCCAGCTTGACGAGTTCCGTCATGGACACTCCACCGGCTGGCCCCGCCCCTCGATCGACCCGCAAGATAAGCCGTGTCTCGGGAGTCAGGGCGAGGCGGAAGTCGTCGAGCGAGGTGTGATTCACCGATCCCACTTCGCGAAGGCGGCAGCCCGCTTCTTGCAGGGTGGTGGCGAGTCGATAGTCCTCTCCAAAGTCATAGAGATCGCCCCGCGAGATCAACACCTCGCCGTCCCTGGCCAGCGAAGCGACGGCCAGGTGCATCGCCGCGGACTGGTTGTTGACGACCCGCGCTCCCGCGGCCTGCGTGAGGTCGCGGAGCAATCGTTCGACGGAGTCTTGTCGATCCATCGACTCACCACTGTCGAGATCGATCTCCAAGCTGCAGTAGCGCTGGCCAATACGAGCGGCGGCGGCCAACGCGTCCTCGGCCAACGGAGCTCGTCCCAACGAGTCGCTCAGCAGCAATCCCGTGGCATTGATCACCGGGATCAGGCGTTCACGCTCCTCGCGCCCCACCCAAGTCGCGATTC
Organism: Planctomycetales bacterium; assembly: GCA_020426595.1. Taxonomy (GTDB): domain Bacteria; phylum Planctomycetota; class Planctomycetia; order Pirellulales; family Pirellulaceae; genus UBA11682. The sequence goes on along the minus strand of JAGQPS010000018.1, from coordinate 15,088 downwards.
GATCGATCAACTCGGTCGGACTGGGAAACTCAACCTCCGCGGACGCCGAGCGCCATTGCGAACGCACTTCATCCAACACGCGTCGCGCGATCGCCACGACGGTCGTGTGGCTCGCTCGCTCGACCCACAGCTTGAGCTGAGGTGCGGCAAGCAGCTCATTGACGGTCGGCAACGAACGCAGCGGATTGGGCATGGGTGATCAGCTCGAAACAAGAAAGGCGAGTCGATGGGAAGGGTCCAAAATCAAGAAAACCGGCCGACGGCCGGTATCCATGATGCTTGGGGGACGTGCTTGAAGCAATGGAGCCTCCCCTGAGCTCCGAGGCCAACCGACCCTATAATCGCGAGGCGGGCGGACGAGTCGACGCGTGAATCATGTCGCCCAGCCCCCGCGAAAACCATCCGATTGGGATGGATGAACGAAGCAGAACGACAAGGCCAATCCAATGACGAATGAGTGGGATCCGATTTGGCTCGAGCGATTCGCGGCTCAGGCGACATTCCCCGCGGAAGCACTCGCGGGCGTACCGGCCGAGCAGCTCGATGCCCGTCTGGTGGAAGGCAAGTGGTCCATTCGTGAATTGGTCGTTCATTGCGTCGACGCCGACCTCGTGGGCGGCTGGCGTTTACGACGGGTGATCGCGGAGCCGGGACCTTCGTTCTGGGCGTACGACGAGAACGCATTCCTCGCTCGCTTGTCCCCGGCGACTCGATCGCTCGAGCGTTTGGCCGAACTGTTCCGCCTTCATCGACTCGACCTGCACGCGATTCTCTCCGCTCTTACCCCGGACGACTTCGCCCGTACCGGCACGCATAGCGAGAACGGTCCGATGTCACTTGGGCAATTGGTGCGAGTTTACGTCGAACACATCGAGAGCCACCGTCGGCACCTCAACCTCAAACGAACGATGTTGGGACTCGAGCCCACGCGGGAGATGACTTGGTGAGCTGGTCCAACGACGCCATCGCGGATGAATTCGAAACATTGGCCGATCTCCTGGAGTTCCAGGGAGCCAACTCGTTCCGAGTCCGCGCCTACCGAAACGCCGCTCGTGTCATTCGTGGTTGGCTACAACCTCTCTCGTCGCGTTTGGCTGACCCGACCTTCGATCCAACGTCGATCGAGGGAATTGGCGAGGCGGTTGGCGAGAAGATGCGGGCGCTCGTCCTTGATGGAGCGATTCCGCAGCTCGAGGAACTGCGTCGACAGTTGCCCGACGGAGTCCTCGACTTGTTGCGGGTCCCAGGACTCGGCCCCAAGAAAGCGGCCACGTTGTTTCAGGAGCTGAAGATCGACTCGCTCGACAAGCTCGAACAAGCCTGCCAGAACCAGGAGCTACGCAAGCTCAAGGGATTCGGAGCCAAGACCGAAACGACGATCCTGGAAGGGCTCTCGATCGCGCGTTCGAGCCAACAGCGACTGCTGCGTAGTGATGCCGAGGCGATCGCCTGCCGCCTGCGCGATCATCTCGACGGGGTCGCTCACGAGAAACTGGAATTCGCGGGAAGCCTGCGGCGCGGGCGCGAGACGGTGGGCGACCTCGACCTGATCGTCGTGGCTCCCGATGGAGCCGCCGTCATGGATCGTCTGGCGGAATTCGACGATGTGCGTGAAGTCATCGCGCGTGGCGAAACCAAGATGAGCGTGCGATTGCGGAACGGTTTTCAAATCGACCTGCGCGTCGTGCCGGATGAGTCGTTTGGCTCGGCGCTGCAGTACTTCACCGGTTCGATGGCCCACAACGTCAAGGTCCGCGCCCATGCCAAGCAACTCGGCTTGAAAATCAACGAGTGGGGCGTGTTCCGAGTCGAAGGGGAAAGCGAAACCTGGATCGCGGGACGAACGGAAGCCGACGTCTACGAGGCCATTGGCTGGCCCTGGTTCCCGCCGGAACTGCGCGAGGCTCGACTCGAGTTCCAAGATTCGCGCCCCGCCGAGCTCCCGCCGCTGATCGAATTGAGCGATCTGCGAGGCGACTTGCACATGCACACCACCGCGACCGATGGCACGGCGAGCATCGAGGAAATGGCGCGTGGAGCGTACGACCTTGGGCTGCGTTACATCGTGATCTCGGATCACTCCCAGCGAGTCGCGATGGCGCGAGGGCTGGATGAGGAACGGTTGTTAGCGCAGTGGCGCGAGGTCGATGAACTCGATCGTGCCTGGAGCCAGGAACTGGGCTTTCGCATCCTGAAAGGCATCGAATGCGATATCCTCGAGGATGGCACGATGGACCTGTCGGACGAGGTACTCGCTCAGGCCGACTGGGTGACCGCCAGTATCCACTACGGTCAGAATCAGCCGCGGGAGCAGATCACGGAGCGGATGCTCAACGCGGTTCGACATCCTTCGGTCGACGTGATCGCCCATCCCACCGGCCGCCTGTTGCTGCGCCGCGAGCCTTATGAAGTCGACCTGCCGGCGGTGATGCAAGCGTGCGTGGAACACGGCAAGGCGCTCGAACTCAACGCAAATCCCCATCGCCTCGATTTGGATGACGTACAAGTCGCTCGGTGCGCCGAGTTAGGCATCCCCGTCACGATTAGCAGCGACGCGCATAGTGTCTCGGGTCTAACCGTGCTCCGGTGTGGAGTCATCCAAGCGCGTCGCGGCGGACTCACCGCCAACGACGTGCTCAACACTCGAGATGCCGATGGCTTCATCGCCTGGAAGCGAAACCGGCGATAGAGCTCAATCGCTGCACGCCTAGCTCTTGAGCTGACTTAGGACTTGTTGCACGATTCGAGCGACTTGCTGGGGATCGACTCCACCATTCACGCCGCAGCCTCCGATTGGCTCCTTCGTGAAGCCCTCGGCGGCCAAGAGACACTGTAGTTGATCGGCCAACCGAGTCAGAGCCTCTTGCTGCACCGCGCTTTGCGGTTGTCGTCCCCGTCCGGGCTCGAAGCCACGGAGCTTCAAGGCCGCACGGAAGCCCTCGGGGAATTCCGCCGAGTACAGCATCGAATCGAACAGAGGCAACAAGCGGTACTGCAAGTCACGAGCCTCGTCGATCTTGCCAGCCATCGTCAGCTCGTACAGCCGGCGGGTGATCTCGGGCACGACACCGCTCGTCGCATTCGTGCCTCCATCGCATCCGATGAGCAGCATCGGCATGAGCGCCGCGTCCCAACCGGTGAGGAACGAGAAATCGGGTCGCAGCGGACGCACTTCCGCGATCATGCGCATCATGTGCGGCAAGTCGCCCGAGGAATCCTTGATCGCCACCACTCGTGGGCACTCTTCCGCCAATCGTTTGACCGTCGGCACGTCGATCGGTGAAGCGAAGAGAGGAATGTTGTAAAGCGTGATGTCGATCGGCGAGTTGTCGGCGATCTCCTTGAAATAGGCGTACACGCCTTCGCTCGTCAGTCGGTAGTAGAACGGAGACACGATCGCGACGGCGCGCGTGCCGAGTTCGTAGTAGTACTCGCACGCCGAAATCGTTTCTCGCACGTTCGCTTCGGCCGCGCCAGCCAGAATCGGTACGCGGCCGGCGGTTTGATCGGCGATGATCTCGATGATGCGACGACGCTCTTCCGGAGTGAACCGCAAGAACTCCCCGGTCGACCCGTTGGGATACAACCCGTGCACGCCATGGTCGATCAACCAATCGACATAGCGACGCAACTCGCCCTCGGCGATGTCACCCCGCGAATCCAGGGGCACGATATTGGGAGTGAAGATGCCGCTTAAACGCCCGCTGGATGCCATGGTGGGTCTTCAAGGGTTGGAGGGAGTACGAGCTAGACGTGAAGAGCGCCACGGGATCCGGCGATTGACCACGGGCACCTGGACCAGGAACGGAACCTCGATGGTTGAAGAGGTTTCGCCCAGCTATCCAGCTTAGTCCAGAACGAGTGGGACGCGAGACCATGAAGTGGCGGGTTTCGCGGTGGACGGACGCGGGGGCCCTCGAGTCCGCGAAAAGCGTCGGTAAGCCCGGTTCACTCAGAGGATTCGCGGCGGGCCCTCTGGGGGCTCGGATCCCACGCCCATCCGTCGGCGAGACGCTGGTCCACTCGGACAATCACTGGTTCGGCAAGCGTTTTCAGGGGTGCGACCGGCCAGCGGGCGTCCAATAGGCGCCGATCCCGCTCACCCGTTATCTTATGGGCGTCGCGGTGGGGATGGGTCGCGTTTGGGGACCATCCGAACCGCTCGGCGACCCACTTGGGCTCCCGGTGTGCTGTTTCGCATCTTCTGAACCGATTGCAACGATCGCACCAGCTACTCGCCCCGAGAAACGATCTCGAGTCGAATCTGGAACTCCGATGGCTGGCGTTCGTTGTTGATCCCTCACGGAATCACGACGATGGACCTCTCGGATTACGAGTGGCAGCTCAAACGCCCCGTTCGGATGAGGGCCAATGATTTCGAGCGAGAGGGAAGGCTCAAGCACGTCCTGTTCGCCTCGCAGTTCAACCGTTCGTTGCTCGACAAACTCTGCGCGATGGCCGACAAGATCCGGGAACTCTCCAAATCGAAGCAGGGGAGTGACGACCTTCGGCACCTGCTTTCGCACAAGCGAGCGATGCTGTATTTCACTCAGCCTTCGACTCGCACGTTTCTCTCGTTCATGGCGGCCTGCCAGATTCTCGGGCTCACCTGCAACGAAGTCCGCGATCCCAGCACGTCGAGCGAGGTGAAACGCGAGAGCCCGCTCGATTCGATCCGCATGTTCAGTAGCTACTTCGACATCATCATCATGCGGAGCAAACTGCCGGATTTCGCCGAGTGCTGCGCCTACTTGATGAACGATCTCGAGAGGCAAGAGCGGCGTAGCGTGCCGATCATCAATGGTGGAGCCGGAACCGATCAACATCCGACTCAGGCGTTGCTCGATGTCTACACGATCCAACGCACCTTTCAGTTCGACCACCATGAGGGGACTCGTCGCAGCCGCTTCCACGACCTGCGGCGCAAGTACACCGATTTGACGCTCGGTCCCGATCGCAAGGTCTACGCTTTCTGCGGTGACCTCGGCCGCGGCCGTACGGTCCGCTCGCTGGTCGAACTGTTGTCGCTGTTCGAGGGAGTCACGATGTACTTCATCGCTCCAAATCACGAAACGTTGCAACTGGATGTCGACCTGCGCAATCGTTTGGTCGACGCGGGAATCAACCTGCACGAGTTCGATTCGCTGGACGCGACCTTGGACGGCGTGCCGATTCTCGAGCGACTTGACTGTCTGTACATGACGCGGATCCAGCGCGAACACAACTCGTCGCAGCAAGAGGCCGAGATCGGCTCGCTCGATCTTGCTCCATTCCTGCTGACGCCCGAACGCGTGGCGAGAATGAAGTCGTACGCGCCGATCCTGCATCCGTTCCCGCGGGACTCGGTCGTCCAGGAAATTCCGACCGACATCGATCAAGATCCGCGAGCGATGTACTTCCGCCAGGCCCGCAACGGGATGTGGGCCCGGGCGGCTCTGTTGGTTCATCTGTTCAACGTCGTGGACGACCTGTACGACCTGTATGACCAAGCCTTTAAGGACGGGAGCGATTCCAACACGCGGACTCGGTAGTTCTCGTCGGCATGACGGAAGCGCTACGATCGACGGCCGAAATACGAATCGCGTTGAACGGCATGTGTGTGGGGTGACTCGGGGAAGTCACTCTCCACGTGGAATGATCGCGAATCCTCGCAACCGAGCTCCGCTGGCGTGGCCATCCTCCTTCAAACGCGATCCCCGCTATGGATTTGACGAGGCGACTCGCCAACCTGATCACGCGACACTGGCTCTGGGTACTTGTGGCTTGGGGAGTTCTGCTAGTCGCTGCGCGCCTCGTCGCTCCTCCTTGGGACCAAGTCACCGAGGATGGCGATTTCCAGTACCTGCCGACCGAATGCCCGAGTGTCGCCGGGCAGGAAGTGCTTGAGACTCGGTTTCCCAACCTATTCGCGCGAAGCCATATGGTGGTGATCGTCGGCCGGCATGAGCCGCCGGGGTCGGAAGTCGATTTGGCGGCCGCCTACGACGTGGCGCGTCGCTTGACCCTCATCGCCGGCGATTCGTTCGTGGCTCGAGCCGAGCAGGCGACAGGTGACGAGCGCGAGCGGTTGGCTCGAACCGCGTTCGAACACTACGGCCGCGCGCTCTCGTTGACTCAAGCTCTTTACGAAACTCGCCCGAGCGACGCGGAGGATGCGCCTCCCTGGCTCGTTCCAAATCAACCCTCACCGATCGCTCGCTGTCTGCTCGCGCGTTCCTGGGCGATGGAGCTCGCGGGGGATGCGTCGCAGGCGGATGAGCTGCGGGAAACGGCCGTCGATCTTGATCCGGCGATCGAACAAGTGACACGCCCCGACGCGACCAGCGGCTTTCCCATCGAGAAAGTGTGGACCTGGCGGACCGAGGGCATTGGTTCGGCGCTGATGGACCTCCGCGATTCGGTCGCGATCGCTCGGCTGATCGTGTTGCACCTCGACAGCGAGTTCCTTGAGGTACGCAACGTCGAGCTGTTCCAGCGCGTGCAAGGTGAACTGGACGAGGTGCGAGCCTGGGTGAAGCTTCATAGTGACGATCCGCCTGAGATCGGCATTTCCGGTTCGGCGGCGGTCGGAAGCGATTTGTTGGCGGCCAGCGCCGAGGCGGTCAGCAACACCGAGTGGACCACGATCGTTTTCGTGACGGTCATCCTCGCGCTCGTGTACCGAGCGCCGCTTATGATTCTCGTTCCCTTGATCACGATCGGAGTCTCCTTGGATGTCGCCCTGCGGCTCTTGGCTCTCGCCACGCAGGTCGACGTATGGACCGGTTGGGAGTGGTGGGGTTTCGCCGTTTTCAAGACGACTCGCATCTTCGTCGTCGTGATTCTCTTTGGCGCGGGTACCGACTTTTGTCTGTTCCTGATCGCGCGAACGCGTGAGAATTCGGCGGGCGATCGAGACCGACGCATCGCGATCGCCGAGTCGCTCACGCAGGTCGGCCCGGCGATCATGGCCAGCGCGCTGACGACGGTCCTCGGGCTCGGCATGATGGCGTTCGCGCAGTTCGGGAAACTTCAACTCAGCGGTCCGGCCATCGGCATCGCGTTGCTGGTTTCGCTCGCGGCTTGTTTAACGCTCACGCCCGCGTTGTTGGTGGGCTTGAGTCGTTGGTTGTTTTGGCCCGGCAAACTCCCGCCGGAAATGGATGAAGGCTCGTCCCAACTACCGCCAGGCCTTTGGTCGCGGCTTTCCGGCTGGGTTGTCGCGCATCCGGGGAAGTGGCTGTTGGGAGCGTTGGTCGTGCTCGTGCCGTTCGCTTGGCACGGCTGGCACCAACAAAGCAAGGTGACCTATGACTTGTTGGCGGGACTCGATGCGGAGCGTCCGAGCCGACAGGGAACCGACATGCTGCGGTCCCATTTTCCGATCGGAGAAAGCGGCCCGATCGTGATTTTGGCCGAGCTACCGGAGTCGACTCAAGCTTGGGGGGACGGCCGACTCACGCCGCCCGCCTTTACCGCCGCGGGCGAATTGGCTGTTGAGCTGGAGCAACTGCCGCACGTGCAGTACGTGCGAAGTCCCGAAGCGCCTCTGGGACATCGTGGTTCGGCCACCGGCATCTCCCAGGCCTCCATCAAGTCGCTCGATTCGATTCACGCCTTGTTCGCCGCTCCCCCAGTTCAAAACGCCGCCAGCGGAGACCTCGGCGCGGTCATTCGTTTCGATGCGGTCCTCGATACCGATGCGTTCTCTCCCGAGGCCACGGCGACGATCGATCAGCTTCTGGACCGTTTGAAGGACAAGGCCGATTCCGCCGATTCTTTCTGGAGCCAAGCGAGGTTTTCCGTCGCCGGCACCTCCGCGGCGGTTCACGACCTACGGGAAGTCACCGTCGCCGACTCGTGGCGCATCGAGTGGCTCACCGTGCTGGCGGTCTATCTGGTGTTGGTCGTGATTCTTCGGCACCCCATCACGTGCGCCTACATGATTCTGAGCGTCGTCTTTAGCTACCTCGTCACGGTCGGTCTCGCCGACCTCGCGTTCTCGTGGGCCTACGGCGACAACTACGTGGGACTCGAGTGGAAGGTGCCGCTGTTCCTATTCGTGATCTTGGTCGCGGTGGGCGAGGACTACAACGTTTACCTCGCCTCGCGTGTTTTCGAGGAACAACGGCGTCATGGACCGCTCTTGGGACTGCGACTCGCGATGTCGCGAACCGGTGGCATCATCAGTAGTTGCGGGGCGATCATGGCCGGGACATTCGTGTCGATGACCAGCCCAGCGTGGCATCACGCTCTCCCCGCTTGGCTCGGCCCGCTAAAGGACTGGCTCACGCCTTCCGGAGGATCGTTGCAGGGGATGATTCAGATGGGAGTCGCGCTCACGATCGGAGTCTTGCTCGATACCTTTGTCGTCCGACCGCTGCTCTTGCCCGCGTACCTGGCGATGGTCGCACGTTTTTACCCTCGGCCAGAGCACTCTCGGCCATCCAGCTCCGACGATGTCGCGAGGTTGGACCCGCCCGCCTAGGTCCCTTCTTCCACTTGGCCAAGCAGCACTTCAGCTAGGCGCGCTCCCAAGGAAACGCCCAAACCTGGTCGATCGTATCGGCGCCGCAAGCGACCGCGACCGCTCGATCCACTCCCAAGGCCACACCGGCACAAGCGGGCAAGCCGGCACGCATCGCCTCGATCAGCCGACTCTCTGGCGGAAGGGGGCGCTTACCATCGGCCTCGCGCAGTTGGTTGTTGGTCCGGTTGCGCTGCTCCAGTTCGTCGGGATCCAAGAGTTCGTGGTAACCGTTGGCCAACTCAATGCCGTCGATGAAGAGTTCGAAACGCTCGGCGACTCGACCATATTCTCGTTCCGCGGTGCGCGCGAGGGCCGATTGGTCCGCGGGATAGTCGGTCACGATCACCGCTCCCTCGCCGCGCAGCATCGGTTGGACACGCGCGTCGAAGACGAGATCGAGCATCCATTGCGGATCGGCGGCCAATTCACCGGGAGCGAGCGATTCGTCCGACAACAGGTCGATGGCTCGTCGCGTCATGGCGTCCTTGTCATCCGCGAACGGGTCTAAGCCGGCCGCTTGCTGGAACGCCTCTCGATAACTCAAACACCTCACGCCTCGCTCAACCTTGCTCGGAAACATGTGAGCGGCGAGGTCCGCGAGTCGCTCGATGCCACGCTCGTAGTTGTCGTCGACGCTGTACCATTCCGCTATGGTGAATTCGGGATTGTGCCAAGGGCCTCGTTCCCCGGCGCGGAAGGCGCGCGTCACTTGAAAGATGCGAGGGAGGCCGGTCGCCAACAGGCGTTTCATGCCGAACTCGGGCGAGGTTTGTAGGAACAGTTCATCCGGTGACCGAGTCGTATCAACCGCCTTACCGGCCTGGGACTTGGCGTCCTTCTGGTCTTGCTCGTGCCGTTGATTGGCTGGCGAGACCAGGCCCGTCGCCTCGCAAGGTACGACGATCGGATCGAGGTGCCGATCGATGACCGAGTCCCAAGACAATACCGGCGTTTCGACCTCGACAAAGTCCCGCGCCCAGAACCACTCTCGGAGCCGGCGGATCCAGTTGGCTCGAAACAACAACCGTTCCTCGGTCGCGGTCGCCCCATACGGATGGCTCATCACCGTGCCTTTCGTTGACGTTGGACCGAGGAATGAATGAAAGGTGCCGGGCGTTTCACGGCGGCGTCCGTTTCGCCATCCGATCGTCTTCGGGCAAGGGCAGGGCACCGATGGTTTGACGGTTGAGCCACTGGTTTTCTCGCCAAACTTGGACCGAACGCCGAACGATCCCTCAGGGACGAACTCGCGCGGAGTGATCGTGTTCGGTCCCGATTTCCCATCGACGAGTTTGGTCCGTCGCCGAATCGTCGTGGTGGCTAACGAGTTTCGAGCCAAGGCAAGGCATCGAGATCAACATTGCCGCCACTGATGATGAGACCGATGCGTTGGCGGTTGTCCGCTTGCAACCGCCCCGTGAACAAGGCGGCGAGGACGGTCGCGCTACTCGGCTCGATCACCAGCTTCATCCGCTCCCAAACCCAACGCATCGCGCTCACGATGGCGTCTTCCTCGACCGTGATCACTTCACGCACGTGGTCGCGAATAAACGGCCAGGTCAACTCCCCGATACTGGCGCGAAGGCCATCCGCGACGGTTCGGGGATGCTCGCAACCGACGCGCTGGCCCAAGCTCTTGGAGCGGGCGGCATCGTCGGCTCCCAGCGGTTCGGCGCCATAGACCAGTGTTTGTGGCGATCGTGATTGAGTCGCCAAGCAGGTACCCGAGATCAACCCGCCACCTCCCACCGGAGTCAAAATGGCGTCCAAGCCCGTGACCTGGTCGAGCAACTCCCAGGCTGCGGTTCCCTGTCCCGCGATCACGCGCGGGTCGTCGAAGGGATGCACGAGTTCCGCGCCGGTCTCTTGGCGCACTTGCTCGGCGACCCGTTCCCGGTCCGCCACGTTCGGCTCGCAATCGACGATGGTCGCGCCGTAACCAGCGACCGCCTCTCGCTTGACACGAGGCGCGTTGGTTGGCATCACGACCCAAGCTCGCGTGCCGTGCAAGGCGGCGGCGAGTGCGAGGGCGGCGGCATGATTGCCCGAACTATGAGTCACGACTCCGCGTGCTCGCTCCTCGTCGCTCATCGATGCAAGGGCATTGCAAGCGCCACGAGCCTTAAACGCACCGACTCGTTGAAACGATTCGCACTTGAGAAAAACCTCGGCGCCGGCCAGCGCGTTCAACGTTCGCGAGGTCATGACCGGAGTCCGGTGCACCAAACTGGCGATGCGAGTCGCCGCGGCTTCAACATCACGCGCGACGGGTAGGGCAAGTGAATCGAGCCGGTTACGATCGGCGGACATGGCGGACCTCGTTACCTCTGCAACGGAGCGGCGAAAGCGAGCCACCGAGGAACACTCCTTCGAGCGGAGCAAGCGGCGGCGGCAGGTCCGCATCATACCCCGTGACGAGGCCGCGGGAATTGGCCGGACACAAGCCTGGCCCGTCGTACGTCTCGCCCCTGGCCGCCGGCCGATTCGTCGAACGCGACCGGAGCGAGTCGCGCGGGCGAACCTGACTTGGGGCGAAACACTCCTTTGTCGCAACCGTTCCCACCCACCTTCCCACCCACCGCGGGCCCAGGATCTCGGTCCGTTAGTGCCTATCGCGACGGTGTGAACCCTGCGGAACGGGCCGACATCGCCCGTATCGCTGGCTGACAAATCACGAGTCGACCGGTACAATCCGGGTGCGGTCCAAGGACCGATGGCCCCGAGTTCGGCAAAAGTCATTTCCGGGAGTGAAACGAGTAGTGTCAGAATCTGAATCCCCAATTCCAGCGGACGAAACCGCTCCTTCCAGCGAGCCTTCATCGGTTACGGATGCGAATCCGGAACCTGAGGAGATTCAGGATTCCGTGGTGCGTGGATCGGTGGGGCGGGTGAACCCGGACCGAAGCCTGCAGCTGGCGCTGACGGCGGCTCGCGTCATCGCCGAGAACATGGGGACGCGAATCATCGTGCTCGACATGAGCCGACTCACGGCGATGTTTGACTACCACATCATCGCGACAGGTACGAGTAGCCGGCAATTGCGGGCGATGGCCGACGAAGTCGACCGCGTCCTCAAGAAGGAACTGGGGGAGGAACTCCTCCGGGCCGACGGCATGGACGAAGGACGCTGGGTGGTGCAGGATTTCGGCACGATCATCGTCCACCTGTTCGACGAAGACACGCGAGCCTTCTATAGCCTCGAGAATCTCTGGGCGGATGCCGAAAAGGTTGACCTCTCCGAGGTCGTCCCCGCCGACGCGGCGGGCTGAGCGGCGTGACCGTAGGGTGGGGAAGGGGCTCCTGCCTCTAGGTTGAGAGAGCCGTGCTTTCGCGGAGCGAAAGCCGACACTCTTGCGACTCGTTCTTGAAGGCCCGCGGCGTGCCCGCTTCTCGGCGTACGACATGGCCTGCTTTTGCTCCGCAAAAGCAGGTTCCGCGTACCCACCCACAGCTTGACGGCGAACTCCGTCGCTTGGTGGTTGCGCTGTGGCATGGATGAGTGGGCGAGATCACGATCCCATGCGCAACCATCCTTGGAACAACGCGTGACGTGGCCCAAACGCCGGCGTATCGGCGACGAAACAAACCGAACAAGAGACCGCGGTTGGCCGGGCTCCACGACGCTCTCCGCCGAATAGCCGCACGCGCAATTGTCACCCGAAAAGCTTATGACAATCGATTCCTACCTCGAACGACTATACGTTGAAGGTCGTCAAAACGACTCTTCAACGACGACGCGTTCGGAAATGATGCTCAACATTACACCATCAACCGGAACCTTCCTTGACCTCCTCGTGTCAGAACTGAAGCCCAAGCGAATTCTCGAACTTGGCACCTCTAACGGCTTCTCGACGATATGGCTTGCACGCGCGGCTCGTCGAATTCACTCTCAAGTCGACTCTGTCGACATCTCACGCGACAAGATTCATCTAGCTAGAAAACACTTGACGGAGTGCGAACTACAAGACAATGTCGCGCTTCATGTCGCCGACTGTGGGGAGTTTCTTCGCGATTGCAATACCGAGACCTACGAGTTTGTCTTCCTGGACTCCGATAGAACCGCCTATTCCCGATGGGCAGCTGATCTGGTCCGAACAACTCGATTTGGGCTAATCGTGGTCGACAATGCGACAACCCATCCCCAGGAGCTTCTGGACTTCAGAAGGTTCCTTTCCGATGAACTTGGCCTCTCCATTTCGGTACTGCCAATTGGAAACGGTCAAATGATCATCCAGAAAGTCGAGTAACAATCGCGCGCGATGGACCCGGCGGTCGGGCCGGTCCTAAACTCATCGCAACTCGCGCCGGCCCGCCGATGCGTAACGTTTGGCGGTTTCGCCGGCAAGTGTCTGGAGATTAGGCTCACTGGAACGGGTTGGGCGGCGACATGAAGCTCGCAATGCGCCGCGGCAGCGCGAGCCTCGGTGAGTCTGCCGCGAGCTCTGAAGTCGGCGACCAATGTCCCCTCGTTTTATGCGGCGGGGGATTCGCTCCCCCGAGGTGGAAAGGACTTGGGGGAGCGGCAAGCCGCCGTGGTCGTGCGGCCGATTCTTCTTGACGGGCGAGAAGCCAACGTCTTACCATAATGGGCGAGTTAACCCCCTTGGCGATGAGCTTGAGGGGATGTGTTCAGCCGCCGGGCAACAATCACCAGTCGCCTTCGCAAGAGGGTGCCTTGGTTGGTGAGTCACCGGCGAGGCAACGGTCAGCGCCCATGCACTTCGTATCTGGAGTGTTTGGCTTGGCCCTCGCACCTGCTTCGATGGCGGCCTTCGGCTGATGAGCTGGAGCCGTCCCCACCGCTTCCTTCGCAGCTCAAGCTGGATTTCCTAAGTTCCTTCGTCCCGAAGTCATGCGTCGGTTCCAACGTGGAGCGTGGCGGAGCAGAACTCCGTCCCACGACATCACCCTCCGGACCAGCATGCCGAACACGGGTCGAACCCGCCTAACTCCTAAGTCTTGCTGGACGATCTTCCTCACTCAGGACCGAGTGCGCAGAGGATTGTTGAGGTAGTTCGCTTAGCACGACGCACGATAGGGATGTCGTCCGATGATCCGCATGTCCCTGGCGCGGCCTACGAGTCGCCTGGCTCGGCTCTTGATTCTCGTTGCCTTGACGCTGACCGCTACCACGGCCTCGGCTCAAGAGGCCCTGCACGAACGCATCGACGGACTCATGCAACGGCAATGGGGCCCGGCGCCCATGCCCGTCGCGAGTGACGAGGAGTTCATTCGACGGATCTATCTCGACTTGATCGGACAAGTTCCACCGATCGAGGACGTGCGAGCCTTTCTCGACGATTCCGCCACCGACAAACGGAGTCAACTCGTCGACCGCTTGCTCGACGACCCGCGCCACGCCCGGCATTTGGCGACGTGGTTCGATGTCGCCTCGATGGAACGCCGCCCCAAGAAGCACATCGAGCAAGCCGATTGGCTCAAGTATCTCAACACGTCGTTCTCGAACGATAAACCGCTGGACCAGCTTTCCATCGAGATCCTTTCGGCCGATGGAGCCGACGAGAACCTTCGGCCCGCGGCCAAGTTCTTGTTGGCCCGGGATGTCGACGCGCATCTGCTCACCCGAGACATCGGGCGAGTCTTTCTTGGCGTCGACTTGCAATGCGCCCAGTGCCATAACCACCCGCACATCGACTCGTACTATCAAGAGGATTACTACGGCATCTACGCGGGACTGCTACGCAGCGCGCCGCTGGCGATCGATGACGTGACCTACGTCGCCGAGAAGGCGGACGGTGGCTTCGAGTTCACTTCGGCATTTACCGGCGATTCCGGACAAGCCGAGATGCGGCTCCCCGACGGTTGGCCGATCTTGGATTCGCCGGTTCCCACCGACCAACCGTATGCGGTGGCTCCGGCCGACAAGGTACGCCACGTCCCGCGTTGGTCACGCCGCGCGGCCTTTGCCGAGGCGATGGTGCATTCGTCGGATCGCATGTTCGCCCAGAACTGGGCCAATCGGCTGTGGGCCTTGATGCTGGGCCGAGGCATCGTGCATCCGCTCGACCTGCATCACGCCGACAATCCGCCGACCTATCCCGAACTGTTGGCCGCCTTGACCGATGGGCTGATCGAACATGAGTATCGCATCAAACCCTTCTTGCGCGAGATCGCGCTGAGCCAAGCCTACCAACGCCCCTTCGATATCGAAACGCTTCTGCAAGCCGATGCCGCGGCGCCGGCTCTTCAGGAAGTCGCGGCGGTCTCGCTCGAGCCACTCGAGGAACTTGAGCTCGCGACTCGTTCGGCCCGCAACTTCGCCCGCAAGGAACTGTTCGAGGCGAACCAGGCTCAGTTGACTCACGTCGGCGCTCTACTCGCGGCACGAGGTCAAGTGGAAACGCTTACCGGCCAAATCCAGTCGCTTGAAGCGACGGCCACGAGTCAACGCGCGCAGGTGGCTCAGTGGGAAGCGATCCAAAACCAACTCAACGCGGCGGCCACGGACCTGGGAGTCACGCCGGAAGAGGTTTCGCTGGCGATCTTCGCGGCTCGACTCGCGACCGCCGCGGAAGGGCTGGCCGCCACGGAGGCCAGTTTGGCGACGTCACGTCAAAC
>JAGQPS010000189.1 GCA_020426595.1 Planctomycetales bacterium | reverse complement strand
CAGTTCTGGATCGATCGCGTGGTGGTGTCGAAGGACTCCGCCAACCTCTCATCCGTCCACGCGGGACCACCGTCACCTTCGTCGCACTTGAGCATCACCTGAGCGCGTTGAACCTTCCACGCGGCTGGCTTCTGACGCCCCCACCTCCCTTTCACGACATCCCGAAAAGCAGCTCGTTCCTCGTCCGTCAGCTTGATGCGATACCTCTTGTGGCTTGCCATTGACCATCCTTGATCACTGAAATTGAACACTGGATAAGAAATCGCAGTCCAGTTGCCCAATTTGACACGAAGTCAAGGAGTTGACGCAATACTAGGTCAACGTGCACCCAACCCCAATTCCAATCCGGGAGACGACCTCGATGGGCGTCTTCCGGCCGCACGATGCGGCGCGGCTGAATAAATCATCCCTCGCTCAGGCTCTTAGATGTTGCGATCTCTTGGATGACGCGAAGCGGAAGTGTTCGTGGCGCAACGAGTTGTTGGCTTGTTTGAGAATTCGAAGAATCCCTCGCTCACGCTTCGGGTTTCCTTTGGTTTTCCCACGCTTTTGACTTGGTCGACTGAGGCGGGGCGTGAGAAGCGCGACATCAAATCTCACTCGTCGGGTTTCCTTGGGTTGTTCATGCGTTTTGGCGTGGCCGAGTCGACTCGGCAGTGAGAAACGGTCGACAACGCGGTCGATTCGCCTACAATGGGTCGGATTGAAACCCCCGCACGTCATCAGTCACCACTCGACAACGCGATTCGCCGAGCGATTCGTGGGGTCGCCGGTTCGGCTGATGCACCTCCCTCTGGAGTTTGTGGTGTAGGTCTTGGTTATGGCCGAGGCTTCCCATCCTTCCTCGCGACGCAAGCGTCGTGATTCGCGCGGTCGAGTTGCGGGCGCGACCGCCTTCCTGGGTGCTTGGAGGTCCCATGTATATCCAGCTGCTTAGCGTTCATGGCTTGATCCGAGGTGATCGAGTGGAGATGGGACGCGATGCGGACACGGGTGGACAAGTTCGTTATGTCCTCGAACTCGCCAAGACGTTGGCCGAGTTTCCTTGCGTCGAGCAAGTCGATTTGTTCACGCGGCTCATCGAGGATCCATCGGTCGACGATTCCTATCGCCAGCCGATCGAGATGCTCTCGGAAAACTGTCGTTTGGTGCGAGTACCTTTCGGTCCCCAGGAATACTTGCGAAAGGAAAAACTCTGGCCGCATCTGGATGAGTGCGCCGAACGGATTATCGAATTCACTCGCGGCGAGGATCGACAACCCGACTTCGTGCATGGGCACTACGCCGACGCGGGTTATGCGGCGAGACGGATCGCGCGGGAGTTCGGCTGTCCGTTTCTGTTCACCGGCCACTCACTGGGTATTCCCAAACTCGACTACCTTACCAGTGAGGGTTGGAGTGAGGATCGAGCCGATGAGGTTCTCCATATCCGTCGGCGAATCGCCGAGGAGCAGGCTTGTTTGGACGAAGCGGCGGGTGTGGTGGTAAGCACGCGACACGAACGTGATCAGCAGTACGGCGGATACGCGTTACGTGATGGTCTTTCGGTGGAGGTCATTCCTCCCGGCACCGATCTCGAGCGGTTCTTCCCTTACTACGCCTATGAGACGCCGGGGGAGGAGATCGACGAGCGGTGCAAACAGGCTCGTCATCGGATGCACCATCGCCTCTCGAGATTCCTCAGCAATCCCGACCGACCGTTGCTTCTAGCTCTCTGCCGACCCGATCGCCGCAAGAACATTCAATCGTTGATCAAGGCCTACGGGGAAAGCCCCGCGTTGCAGGCGATCGCGAATCTCGCGATCTTCGCGGGCATTCGGGAAGACATCGAGTCGATGCCGGAGAACGAGCAGAGCGTTCTGACCGACATCTTGCTCTTGATGGATCGGTATGACCTCTACGGCAAGCTGGCCATTCCGAAGCATCATGATTCCGATTTCGACGTCCCCGAGCTCTATCGGATCGCCGCCAGCTCGCGAGGCTTGTTCGTCAACACGGCCTTTATCGAACTCTTCGGATTGACGGCCATCGAGGCATCGGCGACCGGTTTGCCATTCGTGGTCACCGAAAACGGCGGTCCACAAGACATCGTGGCGAATTGCCGCAGCGGCAAGTTGGTTGACGTCAACGATCAAGACGCGCTGATCGATGCGATGCTCGAACTGTTGACCGATTCGCAGCAGTGGAGCGAATGCAGCGACTCGGGCATCAACTTGGTCCGACAGTTTTACAGCTGGCGGACTCACTGCGAATCGTATTTGAGTTGGATCAAGCTGCATTTGGGAATTGGTCACGATCCGATCGAGGTGAGAGAGGCGATTCCCATCACAGCTCGAGAGGAGGCGGCGGTGCCGCAAGAAACGGAAGATGCTCCGAATTGGTCGCCGGCGATGAAGATGCTCAACGACCAATTGGCTAGTGCCAAGGCGTTGCTCATCACCGACATCGACGGAACGCTCATTGGCGATGATCGCAGCCTGCAGCAGTTGCTGCGCGTTATTGATGACTTGCAGGGTGAGATTGTCCTGGGCGTGGCGAGTGGCCGATCACCCGAACTCGTCCAGGAGGTGCTGGAAAAGTACGGCATCGATCAAGTTTCGCTGGTGATCGCTTCCGTGGGGAGTGAGATACTCGTGGGGCCCAATCGCGAGTTGTTGGTGGAGTGGAGCCACAAGATCAATTCGGGTTGGGAGCCGAGCCGACTCACGGGCTTGTTGAGGGAACTCCCTTGGCTTGAGCTGCAGACCGAGCCACATACGCAGCGTCCCTTCAAGGTGAGCTACCGGTTGCGGGACGTTGAGAATCGGCAGTTCATCTACCAACAGTTGCAAGCGGTTCTCGAAAGCTCGGGCCTTCCATTCACGCTCGTCGTGTCGCATGGCAACCTCGTCGACGTATTGCCCGCCCAGGCCAGTAAGGGGCAGGCGATTCGGTTCTTGCTTCGCGGCACCCAGTTTCCGACACAGCACTTGTTCACCGCGGGCGATTCGGGGAACGACCTCGACATGCTTTGTGGTGAAGGAGGCGGCATCGTGGTGGGGAACCATGCCGAGGAAGTGAAATGTCTGCGTGACCTGGAGGACGCGCGCATTTACTTCAGTCCGGTCCCATGTGCCGGAGGCATCCTGGACGGACTGCGGCACTTTGGCGTGCTTGACGAAGCGATGATTCGGTCAGCCGCTCCGCGTCGGGCTTAAGTCGAAGCCATGAGAGGACGGCGTTCCCGTCCTCTCGCGTTCGACTTGGCGGGTCGCGTTTTCCGGAAAGACATGGGGCGCAGGTGTGGGTGGTGAGACGAGTTGTCGCGTGTTTGAGAATGCGAAGAATCCCTCGCTCACGCTTCGGGTTTCCTTTGGTTTTGCCACGCTTTTGGCATGGTTGACCGGGGCGAAGCGGGAATAGCGCAACATCAATACTCACGCTTCGGGTTTCCTTTGGTTTTCCACCTGATTGAACGGCTCGATTGGGCTTGTGCGCGGACAAGTCAAAGTGGTGGGGCTCGCGCGCTTATTCGGTGCAAGCGCAGCGACCTGCCCGAAGTGAACCGCTGAAAAGATGGTTTTGACTCTCACGCTCGTATTTCGCGGTTGAGTGGGCAGGGGAAGTCTATGGTCGAGCAGCCTCCTTCATTTGAGCTCCTCGGCTAGGACGTGTCTCGCGGCGCTTCACGTGGAGGAGTAGTAGTGACGAACGGTCCAGCCTCGGACGAAGGATTCCTGTTAAAGAAACCGACCCGACCCATGGATATCGAACTGAGTGAAAACGAGGCCCAGGCCAAGACACTTGAGCGGCTGCTCCCTCGCATCGAGGCTCAATTCAAGGATCGGGTCGATCCCGATTCGTGGCAGGATTTCCGCCGCCGTTTGCGTGAGAACTTTCCCGCTTTGTTCTCGCGGCTAATCCGTCTTTACGGCGCTCACTACGATTTCTTCTTTCACATTGAATCCATTCTGCGGACCGCGACCCAGATGTGGATCGATCGGACCGACGAGCTCAAGGCGCTCGATGCGCTGCGCGAAAGCGATCCCCGGTGGTATCAATCGCCGCGGATGGTGGGAGCGATGTGCTACGTCGATCTATTCGCCGGGGACTTGGCGGGAATTCGAGACAAGATCCCGTACCTCACCGAACTCAACGTGACGTGCCTGCACCTGATGCCGCTGTTTCGCGTTCCCGAAGGGGACAACGACGGTGGTTATGCGATTAGCAGCTATCGAGAAGTCGACCCGCGGCTCGGATCGATGGAGCAGTTGGCGAGTCTGGCGACCGAGCTTCGCCATCACGGCATCTCGCTCGTGCTCGACTTCATCTTCAACCACACCTCCGATGAACACGAGTGGGCCGAGAAGGCGCTCGCGGGAGACGAGGAGTATCAGGCGTACTATCGAATGTTTCCCGATCGGGAGATGCCGGACGCCTTCGAGAAGACGTTGCCTCCGGTCTTTCCCGACGAGCGGCATGGCAGCTTCACGTACCATTCGCGCATCGGCAAATGGGTCTGGACGACGTTCAAGAATTTTCAATGGGATCTGAACTACGAGAACCCAGAAGTCTTCGTGCGCATGCTCGAGGAGATGTTGTTCCTGGCCAACCAGGGAGTCGAGATTCTGCGGCTCGACGCCGTCGCCTTCGTCTGGAAGCGACTC
Source organism: Planctomycetales bacterium (assembly GCA_020426595.1). Taxonomy (GTDB): domain Bacteria; phylum Planctomycetota; class Planctomycetia; order Pirellulales; family Pirellulaceae; genus UBA11682. The sequence continues at coordinate 5,087 of JAGQPS010000189.1, read as the reverse complement.
GGCACGAATTGTCAGAACCTGCCCGAGGCCCACTTGATCATCCAGGCGTTCAGCGCGGCGATGAAGATCGCGGCGCCCGCCACGATCTTTCTATCCGAGGCGATCGTTCATCCGGATGAAGTCCGCAAGTACATCCACCGCGAGGAGTGTCAGCTCTCGTACAACCCGCAGTTGATGGCGCTCTTGTGGAACAGTCTGGCGACTCGAGAAACCAACGTGCTGCGCCAGGCCCTGACGCGCCGTTTCGAGATCCCGGGCGACTGTGAGTGGGTCAACTACGTGCGGTGTCACGACGATATTGGCTGGGCCTTCTCGGACGAGGACATCGCGGCTGGAGGTTTCGATCCAGCCATGCATCGCAGGTTCCTGACCGATTTCTACACGGGAAAGGTCCCCGACACCTTCGCGCGAGGCGAGCCGTTTCAGATCGATGAAGTGACCGGTGACGGCCGCGTGAGTGGAACGGCGGCTTCCCTCGCGGGGCTTGAAAAGGCGCTTTACGAGCTCGACGACGAGGAAGCGGATCTCGCGGTCAAGCGTTTGCTATTGGTGCACGGCGTGATCATCACCATCGGTGGTATTCCGCTCCTGTACCTGGGAGACGAGATCGCTTGCGAGAACGATTACTCGTACAAGGATGATCCCGCGAAGGCGAGCGACTCGCGGTGGCTCCATCGATTCGGATTTCCGTGGGAGCGGATCGAGCTGCGACGCGACAGTGACCGTCCGGCGGGGAAGGTGTATCAGGGACTATTGCGGCTCATTCAGATTCGGCTGCAGAACTCGGCCTTCCATCACGGCAAGACCGAGATCATCGATACCGGCAATCCGCATGTCTTTGGCTACTTTCGCAACCACAACAAGCAGAGCGCCTTGGTCCTCGCCAACTTCACCGAGAACGAGCAAGTGCTCGAGGGAAGGCGCTTGCGGTTGCTGGGACTGCGGCGAACGGTGATCGACCAGTTCGCCGGCATGAGCGTCACCGCGGATCGGCACCTGATCCTCGAGCCTTATCAGTTCGTGATTCTGGCTCGCAATCTGTGAGCGCAGACACCGACCAGACCATGCGGACCAGCCCGCGCCGAACATCCCGCTCCCAAACGCGACCCGGCTCGCTACTGAATCGAGGCCGAACCTGATGGGGCGGAGGTGCCGACGTTGCTTATGTGGGGAGCTCGCACCGCGTCGCCCGTTGGAGCGGCGGCGGGGAGTTTGAGCGTGAAGCACGTGCCTCGACCTGGAGCGCTTTCAACACGAATGCGTCCACCGTGCTGCTCGATGATCTCGCGGCAAGCCGAAAGTCCGATGCCGGTGCCACCCTTGCCGGTTTCGTCGGGACCTTGTTTGGTCGAGAAGTACGGGTCGAAGATCTTGTGCAGCGTCGCGGTATCCATGCCGACTCCCGAATCGCGGACCGAGAGATCGACCGTATGGGCCTCGGCATCATGCCGCAACGAAAGACGGACTCGGCCGCCGTTGGGCATTGCTTGCCGCGCGTTGACCAACAGGTTGACCAGGACCTGTTGGATCTGATTGCCGCTCACGATGGCTTGCGGGACCTCGGGGAGATCGAGTTCCACCGCCACGCGGTATTTCTGGAGCTCGCGCTCGAGCAGAACCATCGTCTCGTCGATGAGCTTGGCCAGCGAGGTCGGCTCCTTCTGGGACGAGCGATTGCGAGCCATCCCGAGGACCGAGTTGGTGATCTTGGCCGAGCGCTGGGCCGCGTTGTGGATCTTGTCGAACGCCTTGGTACGAGTCGGTTCGTCGGCGTACCGGAGCCCCATCTTGGCGTAGTTGAGGATCGTCATCAGCTGGTTATTGAACTCGTGGGTAATCGTTCCCACGAGTTCCCCCAGAGCCGCCATTTTCTGGGCTTGGCGGAGCTGGGTTTCTAGCTGAGCAATTCGGGCTTCGAGTTCTTCGGTGGAGCGTTGCATGCCTGGGGGATCGTCAGCTGTAGGAGGGGGCGGAGCAGCGAACGGCTCGAGGAAGTTGCTTGGACTGCCTGGATGACGCAGTTTCACGCCGATCTGGCAGCGTGACGTCAAGAACTCTCCTTGAGACCCTTGAGGTATCGTCGAATCGTCTTGGGGTTCTGCAGACCGCGCCTCTATAATCCCGTCTCGAAATAGCGCTCGGGACTCGGGCGAAGAAGGTAGAGACGGCGTTTTGGGCAAGGAGTGTCCAACAGTGCACACTTTGGACTTGATGGATCAAGCGTTCGAGGCGGCTCGAGCCATGGGCTACGAAGTACGTCGAGAGTGGCTCGGAGGAGCCAGTGGCGGGCGGTGTGAGTTCGGCGGCCGCCGCTTCATTTTCTTGGATGCCTCGCTCAATCAGCTCGAGCAACTGGATCAGTTGCGCGAGGCATTAGCGACCGCTCCCGAGGCCCAGTTGATTCCCCTGGGGCCGACGATGCGGCGTTTCCTCAGCTTCGAGCCGGCTCGACGGGCGGCCTGAGCCGTGGGCGGCCGGAGCGACGGCTCGTGCTCGGCGCTAGCGTCTGGGCGAACGTCGGTGGCTTGGTGAGCGTCGGTGGCTTTGTGAGCGTCACTGAGTTGGGCGATGGATCGAGCCGCGGCGCGGACGTCCCACACGCCTGCGCCGCGATCGTCATTCCTGTTAGGTCCAGCCCCAGCCGAGCGCGACCGCCTTGGGTTCGATCTCGATCGAGTCCCACTTGCCGCATTCGCATTCGGCTTTCCAAAGATCGCCGACGTTGGTGGCCAGCAGCCACGAACGGACCAGCGATGCCGCGGGCTCGCTAAGCACGATCGCCACCGTTCCATGGCGATGCTTCTTAAGAATGCGAGTCACGGCCTTGCGGAGGCGGCATTGGGCCGTCTCCAGCGTTTCACCACCGGGCGGGCAGACCGTCTCGGGGTGCTCTTGCCATTGCCGGTAAACGCGCGGCTGGGTTTGCCGCAGGTCTTCGATGCGCCGTCCGCTCCACAGCCCCAGATCGAGGTTGTGCAGTTGATCGACCACCTTGAAGCGAACATCCGCGCGCTGGGCCAGTTGCTCGGCGGTTTGCTGAGCCGCTCGGCAAGGTCCGGTGTAGATCGCCTCGATGTTCTCGGCATGGAGCGAAACGGCTGTTTCGCTGACTTGGCGAGTTCCGGAATCGTTGAGGGGAACGTCGAGCGTTCCCTTAATACGGCCTTGTTCGTCGAAGTCGGTCGAGCCGGGACGAACGATGATCAGTCGTAACATGTATGGTCCAGCTAGGCGTTTAGGCCGAGCCGGGCTTGCTCCTGCAACAAGCGAATGGCGGCCGTGTAATCGGATTGCCGAAAGATGGCCGATCCGACCACGAGCCAGCGGGCTCCTGCCCGTACGCACTCGCTGATGGTGTCGAGGTTGACGCCCCCGTCAACCTCCAAAATCAAATGCTCGCGACGTTCACCCGCCACCGAGGCGAGTTTGTCAAGCGCGACGGGGTTGAAGGCCTGGCCTCCAAAACCCGCATCGACACTCATCACGAGCAACAGATCGCATGCATCGAGATGATGCGAGACCGCGTTCAGACTCGTTCCTGGGTTCACCACCAACCCGCTGGCGACATTGGCTTGTCGCAACTTGGCCAACAGCGGAGCGGGATCCGCCACCGCCTCGGCATGGAACGAGATCAGATCGGACCCCGCATCAATGAACGCCTCGAGATACTTTCCCGGATCTTGAATCATCAGGTGGGTATCGAGAGGCAAATCGGTCAACTTGCGAATCGCTTCAACGATCGGCATTCCGTACGAGAGGTTGGGGACGAACACCCCATCCATCACGTCCAGATGCAGAGCCTGACATCCGGCATCTTCCAGCGCACGAATTTCCCGCTCCAGGTTGCCGAAGTCACACATCAGCAGCGAGGGGAGAATCACGGGCTCAGCGGAGCCAAGAGTCAGAATGCGATCACGCGAAGACATGGAAAAGAGCGGATACCAGGAACCGCTTTTAATCTCTCACTAGGTACGAACCCATTCGCATCCGCTTTCTTGCCACCCGTCTCTTCGTCGAGAACGCTTGGCCTCACGATGCCGCCGACGGAGAAGGTCGAGCAGGGTCGTGAAAAATCGCGAAAGCAGGAGCCTGAGTCGAGGGACTAGGGCACCCCAGTTCCCGACTCGATCGCAACATTCTACCCACGCTCGCTGGCCCGCAAATAGGCAAGCAGGGGGTTTCTCGTTTTACCGTGTTCTAGCCCCTTCGGCTCCCGAGAGCGGGCGAGCCGAGAATGCGTAATGGCTTGTCAACAAACGATTAACGTCGATGGGGTCATGAGCCCATACCGTCTCGTGCTCGCTAAGTTTTTTCCCTTTTCGCGAGGCGAACACGGGGGAGAGGGAACCTCGCGAAGGTGTCGAGAAACCGCCATCAACGGGGCCGCCCAGTCACCGCGGTCACGCATCAGCCGGGCCAGCGGTCGAGGTCTTGGCTTTGCGGAAGGTCTTCCAAGCCCGTGAGTCCAAAGAGAGCCAGGAAGCGATCGGTCGTGCGGAAGAGCTTGCGTTTGGGCGGCCCGGCATCGATCTCGAGGCTCAGCAATTGCCGCCGGAGCAGCTGATTGAGTACTCCCCCCGAGGACTGCCCACGCAGCTCGTCGACTCCTTCTCGGTCGATTGGCTGACGATAGGCGACCACCGCCAACACGTCGATCGCCGCTTGGGTCAGCTTGGCCTCGCGAATCTTGCCGAAGAAACGATCGCGGAGCGGTTGGTACATCGACCTCAGGACCATGCGGTAGCCATCCGCGCCGAGCACGATCTCGTAGGGGGCGTCCTCCGAGGCGTACAGCTCATTGAGTTCCGCGACGAGTTCGTCGATTTCATCGGGACTGACGCCCCGCATGTACGAGGCGATCATGCGTGCCGAGAGTCCCCGCGATTCCGGGTCTCCCACGAACAGCATCGCCTCGAGAATGCCTCGCGGGCTCACCTCATGTTCGTCGCCCGATTCGAGGTCGGTCTCGCGATCGACCAGCTCCTGGATCTCGGCCAATTCGGTTTCGGGTTGCCGAGGCTCGTAGGGATCGTCCCCGCCTCCCATCAACTCGGCGTAGGCTCGCCCAAGATCATCGAGTGACACAC
>JAGQPS010000188.1 GCA_020426595.1 Planctomycetales bacterium | reverse complement strand
CGCGCGTCTCGAAAACCCACACCCCATTTCGCAACGCCTCCGTTCGGGTAATGATCCGCGCGCCATTACCAACCTGCTTGCAACCGTTCGAACGGAGTTCGGCCCGCTCAACTTTGTCTTCCGACATACGGTGTCCTCCGACATACGGTGTCCTCCGACATACGGTGTCCTCCGACATACGGTATTCGGACATACAAACCCCACGGTAGCGAGAGATCGCCACCGTGGGGTTTTGTTTTGCGCTCGGCGCGAAGAATCGGCTGTTCGCCGATGTCATGGCCCCTTTCGCCTTCTCAACCGCCGACGCAACTTCTGCTTTCACGTCACACTCTCGATCAGATACTTGCCTTTCCGAGGCAACCACTCGGGAAGAGGTGATTTAGCTCGCGCAAAGTCGCGAAGAAGTCGGAGGCCCCCTTGGAATCAGCCGGCTACTCGATCGAAGGCTATTCGTTTTTCGAAACCGCGGACTGATGCGTGGCATCATCACACGCGCGATTTTGGCGATGGAAACTGTGCCGCTGGACAGCACGCCACCGACAGGAGTCGCTGACAAGAGTATCCATCCGCCGCCGGTGAAACGACGCCGTGGGTGACAAACCGGAGGTTCGCTGACCTTGTAGCTGGGGGCGAAGGGCGCCGAGTTTGCCAACGCCAGCAAACGCCCCGCTGTTTACCCGGAAGGCCCCTACTTGCCCGCCAATCGCGAGCGACGCTCAAAGAGCCAAGTCAAACCGACCAACGCGGCCATACTGCTGAGAACCGGCAAAGGAGTCCCGGGAAGACTCCGCGATTGCTCTTCCACCTGGGCCAAGTCCAAGTCAACCAACACATCGTCATTGGCGAGACGCCCGCGCATGTCTCGGCGATGAATCAGGGCATCCCCCTTCAAAATTCCACGACTTGCTTCCACGTTGCAGAATTCGCCAGCGACCCACTTGGATCGAACATATCCGGTCGCCGAGTCTCGGACCAACCGAGGGCGTTCTAGGTATTCTCCACAAGCGGCATCAAACTCATCGGCTTGCATGTAGAGCGAATGATCGAACTCCTCTCGCGCGTGCACCTGGCCATCGTGAATATGCACGGTGGGGAAGAACAGCGAGCGCTGATCGTGAGTCGCCAGGCGTGAGCGGAAGCGAAAGGCCATCGGATGAGGCTTACCCTTGAGCGACTTGAGCTGGAAGACGGCAAAGCCATAGTCGGCGTATCGAGGAATCTGGTCCCACGAATCCTGCGAGATGCGGAATTGCTCGTCGAGTCGATTGAAATCCGCCAGGCTCGGTACGAACGACGCGACAAAGTCACCGACCTCCTGAACTTCCAAGGGTCCGGCAAGCGCATTCGCGGCTGGAGCCGGCAAGCCTCTCCCGAAATCTTCAAAATCGGGAAGAGCCAGCGGAAAGCCGGCCGCGAGTTCAGAGAAAAACTCGGGGTGTTCATCGAGCGTGATGAATTCGAGAGAACGCCTTTCATCGGCCGGAGTCCGTACCGGCAAAGGCAAGATCATCGCGTTGGCTTGAGTCGTGGCGTACTGCATCTGATAAACCAAGTACTGCCAATCATCCGAGGCGAACCGCGCGAAAATCTGAGTGTTCGAGACCGACTGAACCGGTTGAGAAAAGATGCACATGGAAAGGCCTATGGTTCAAGAGAGATTGATTTTTGGTGTGATCCGCGACTGAGGCCATGGCCGAACGATCGCGGATCCAAACCCGAAGGAAGTCTCACGTCATGAACGACGATCGACCATCCAATCAACTCGATCGCGTTCCCATCTTGGATCGCGACACGGTCCAAGAGGTTCCATCGCCCAGCCAAGTTTTTCGATACTTGCCGAGACCCTTCGGCCACCGTTGCATCGCTCACGCCGCCGCCTGCCGTTGCAACTTGTGCCATTTCTAGTTCGCCAGCGCCGACACCTTCCGAATGGCCTCGATCCGAAGCCTGCCGGGCGGACCCTAACCCGCCCGCCTCTTGTCCCTCGCTTGCCTCACGCGCTCGGCCCAATTCGCCAGCAAGACGCCCCAAGTGTCGACCTCATCGGAATGGCCGGACAAGCAAGTCTTCCGAGTCCCGGTATTCAACCGGCGCCCTCGCCGACTCAATCATCTGGTTTTGCGAGCTCGGTCGAGCGCGAACCACCGCAACTCCGCGGAGGAGTTTGAGGTAATTTCAAGGATTCTTACCGACAGGAGTCGAATCGACGGCTCGACCCAGGTTTAGTCTCCCAGGAGACATCCATGACTGAATTTCCGCAGACACGATCGAGTCTCATCGCGCAAGTCCGATCCCCCGAGGATCGCGAATCGTGGGATCAGTTCGTGATCATCTATCGCCCCGTCATTTATCGCATGGCCCGCCGCCGGGGACTGCAGGACGCGGATGCGCAAGACCTTGTTCAAACCGTCTTGATGCGAGTCGCTCGTGCCATTCCCAGTTGGGAACGGTCAGGGCCAGAAACCAAGTTTCGCCATTGGTTGCGGCGCGTCACTCGGAATGCCATCGCCACCGCCTTTTCCAGAAAACCGAGGGATGCGGCAGCTGGCGGAACCGAGATGCTCGATCTGCTTGCCGAGCAACCCGCGGACGCCGCCGACATCGAGCGAGAACTCGCTCGGGAATCGATGCGCGAGAGATACCTGCGAACCGCGTCCGTGGTGAAGGCGGAGGTCGACTCCGACACGTGGCGGGCATTCGAGCTGACCGTCGTCAACAGACTGCCTTGCGAGGAAGTCGCGAGCCAACTCGGGAAATCGGTGGGCGCCGTTTACGCCGCTCGCGGTCGCGTCATGCGACGGCTTCGTGATCAAGCACAACGCATGAAGGAGAGCGGAATATGAATCACGGAATAGATCACTGTGATCTCGAAGCGATTGACGCATTCCTTGCCTTGGAGCCTGATGCGGCGAGGGATGCTTGGCTCGTCACCCATCTGGACACTTGCTCGCGATGCCGAGAATACATGGAACGCTCCGCCGCTGAACCTCAAACGTGGACGGAGGTCGCGGCCTGCCTTCCTCCCTCGGAGTTTGATCGCTCTAGTTCGATCGAGTATTCAGCGGCATCGATCGAATCTGACAGGCCCGATGTCCCCACATCCATCCAAATCGTCCTGGACTCGCTCGCCCCTTCCGAGGATCCACATCGTCTGGGAAGGCTTGGGGGATATGAGATTTCCGGCATCATCGGCGTCGGCGGGATGGGAGTGGTGCTCAAAGCGATTGATACGGCACTGGATCGAGTCGTAGCGATCAAGGTCATGGCGCCGCACCTGGCGAACCATGCCACCGCCAGAAAACGATTCGCAAGAGAGGCGAAGGCGGCGGCGGCTGTTCTGCATCCCAACGTTATCCCGATTCATGGTGTTTCAAGCGACGTCGCCATGCCTTATCTGGTGATGGGCTACATCCGCGGCGGTTCCCTACAAAAACGCATCGAGCGAGAAGGGACGCTTTCCACCGTGGAGATCCTGCGAATCGGATCACAGATCGCCGCGGGTCTATCGGCCGCCCATGAACAAGGCCTCGTGCATCGCGATATCAAGCCCGAGAACATCCTGCTGGAAGACGGCGTCGAACGGATCACGCTGACCGATTTCGGTTTGGCTCGAGCCGTCGATGACGTTTCGCTCACCCAGCATGGGACCATCGCTGGAACTCCGCGGTACATGTCTCCCGAACAAGCGCGGGGTGAAGCGGTCGATCAGTCGAGCGATCTGTTCAGCCTAGGTAGCGTTCTCTACACGCTGTGCACCGGGCGTGCGCCGTTTCGCGCCGAGTCATCACACGGCGTCATGAGAAAGATCATCGACGAAGTCCCCACGCCAATTCGCGAACTGAATCCCGAGATACCGAACTGGCTGGTCGGCATCATCGACCGGCTCATGGCGAAAGCCAAGAAGGATCGCTTCGGTTCAGCGAAGGAATTGCACATCCTGCTCGACGCCTGCCTCGGTCACGTTCAGCAACCAACCGCGATTCATCTTCCGCCCATCCCTCGGTCGCCCCGAACAAGAAGTCCACGCAATCCGATTCACGTAACTTTAGGAGTCATCCTGATGACAGTAAGCGCCACGTCAATGCTTTGGCTAACCGGCACCCTTGCATTTCTATTTCAAGACCCCTCCACGCGACAACCATCAAGTCAACAAGCGGCTCCTCAGCAGCAAGCACAAGCACAAGCACAAGCACAAGAATCCAACGAAGAGGCGTCCGATTCCGAGCCGCTTACCTGGCCCGTGTTGCTCGGGGTTGAGATTCCCCAGGAAGACCTCGATCGTCTCCCCAAGGAACCCCTGGCCTTGATTGACGGCCTGAACAAGAGCCGAGGTGATTGGCTGTTTCGCGGTGAGATGAGCGGCAACGATAGTCACACCGAGTTTGCAGCGACTCTGCATGTGGAGGGTGGCTTCAAAACCCATTTCGAGGAAGTGGGTCGTCCCGGACCAGGTTGGACGCTGACCATTCAATGGCCAACCGCCGAACCAGTACACAAGTGGACCGTCTTTCTCCTGCCCATCATGGAAGGCTACGACCTGCAATGGCGGGGCCATGCTCAATACGCGCGAGTCGATGAGGAATCGAATCCTCTGGACGGACGCTTCTATGATGGGCATTGGGATCTCGCGAGTCGTACCCTTACGCTGCCTGTGGCACAGCCGCCCATGCCACGAGACGGCGATGAACCGGAAGCACCCGTGGGCCCCGATCAAGATTCGGACGCGGACGGTCAGTTCACGGTCACCATCAAAGAGAATGGTGAACTGGAAATCAACGGCTTCCAGCCTAATGAGACAATCACCCTGTCTGGCGAGACCGTCGCTCGGATTGGCGAACCATATGTTGAGCCGGACTTGAATCAACTAACGCTGCCGAACGGCTACAAAGTGTTCTTCGCGAGTCGGCTGCAAGTCTCACTTGTTGATAGCGAGGGAAGCGGAGTCGCCGGCGCAAGGCTGGAAAAGATCGGTTGCCACGAGGACATCATCTTTGGCCTCATCACTCAGCGAGAGGGTATCGCGGAACCCGACGACAAGCTGGGGTATTTCTGGATGGACTCCGCCACCGGAGAAATCATCAAGGGCATGGAACTGGGGCCCTGGAGCGAGAAGCTCCGCGAATTGGGTGTCAACGAACCCCAAATGTTGAACCCCGAGCAAGTCGGCCCCAAGTTCTGATCGGGCATGAGTTGCGTTTGAGCCGCGGATTCAGCTCGTGAAATCAACCGACGTTTAGCCTTTGCCCTGGGAACCCCACGGAAGCGATGCTTCGCGACCGTGGGGTTTTCGTTCGCGCTCGGGGAGATGTGATGGAACTCGCGCAAAGTCGCGAAGACGCCAAGTGGACGGATCACGCTTTGGAATCAGCCGGATACTCAGTAGACGGTTACCCGGTCACCGAAAACACGGACCGATGAATGGCATCATCACCCGCACGATTTTGGCGCTGAAAGCGGAGCCCCTGAACGACTAGCCACCGACAATAGTTTCTAGTCCGCTTCTGTCGCGATATGTGAAACATCACCCACGCTCTCCATCCGCTGCGAACTGGCTCGGGATTGCCGCCCTTCCGCCATCAGCATATTGAGCGTGTAGCGCAGAAGGAGTCTCGGTTTGGGAAATCGCCAAAGCAAGCGCGGGATGGCGGCGAACAGGTTGACGCAGAGTCGAACATATAGCCAGACGTTTGGCCGTACGCTCATTTGTCCGGCTCGATAGTCGTCTCTCGCGTCCTGGAGCAAATCCACCGAGCTCATGGTTCGGCAGCACAGATCGAAGAACTTTTCGAATCGTGGATTTGTATGACTCCCCAACGTCAACACGGTGAGGCGTCCTGAAAGGTACCACTCCTCGCGCATGGCGTGGATCATCACGGCCTGTGATCGTGCACGCCGCTTCGCCTCGCCGCATTCGAGAATTCGCTCGACCGTATCGCAGAATGGAGCCTGTATCCCTCGTCGGATGATGGACGACTTCAGTGACCGCGATCGGTTGACGAGTTCCTTGGAACCACACGCCACTTCCAACCGGTCGGATCTACCCGAGAGATACGAGACCATTGATCGACCAAAGCCGCTTCGGTCATCAGCCGATTGCATGCCATCAAGATGTCGGTCGACCGCGTCGATCGCGGTAATCAGTCTTCCCAGATGCTGCCTCGTCTCCTTGTCGACCTCGATTCCAAAAGCCGACGTGAGCAGCCGGAACTCCGTGTGCATGCGGCGATACACCGGGCGCACGCTAGTCCAGTCGATACCGTCATCGTCAAGATCCTGTCCACCTCGCCCAGCAATTGTGCTCATGATGGAGAAACCCTTTATCAGGCAAGCGAGGCATCTCTCTAGCGTGAACACGAGGGTGTGTCGGGAAGCGCGAACACGAATTGGCGGAACGTCTCGACGGGCGATCGGGCCCTGGGGTCACCATGACTTTACCGTCGATACGAACCCACACACGGCTAGTGGGAACAACAACAAGCAGATCGAAATTCGCGAGGTTGGTCGCCGCCGCGATTAGCGCCAGCGACACGACAACGCGCGCTGTCATCGCGCGTTGTCGGCCGCTAACCTACCCACTAGCCGTCGGCCCGATTGAGCTCGACCATGGCCTCGCCCATGGCCAATCCGACGTTCATGTACGTCTTGGCGTTACCGCCGTAGTGGGCGTTGGATGAACTGCCCATGCTGAGCGGATGCGTGTAGACCGTGGCGATGTCACCCGCGAGTTCCGGGTACCGATCGGCATCGCTCACGGCGAACATCGCGTCGATGATGCTCTTCTCGTTGCCTTCCGCCGCGTCGCGATCGGTTTGGCCCAGAGTCGCGATGACCATCTTGGCCTCGGGCGCCGAGAAGTCCTCACGCAGCGAGGCAAACAACCGCACGAGGTTCTCCTCGTACTTGATCGCGTGACCGGCGTTGTAGCGGTCCTTGTCGCCCTGCCACCAGAAGAAGCCTGCGATCTCGTAACCGACCGCCCCCGGATAATAAGTCTCCAGGTCGGCCAACACCTCCTTGGCTCGGGCGATGTCACCGTCGTATTGCAGACCGGCCTGCCAGCCGATTCGCTCCGGTTGCGTGCCCTTCTCCCAGCGATCAGGCGAATCCCCGTACCCAGCGTACACGTAGGTCTTGCCGTCTCGGGGATCCGTGAACTCGTAGCTGGGTGATCCCGGCGGCAACAAGTCCCAACCCAGCGACCGATTGCCGATCGCACTCTTGAGGATCAACACCGGCTCGTCGTGGAATTGTCCCATGTGATTGCCGATGCCGATCTCGACTCCGATCTTGCCTCCGGCGACCTTGAGCCAATCGTTCTTGCGGACCTGAGTCTTGCCGGGACCGCCGCTCCCCATGACCGCGACATTGCGGACATCCGCCCGCGTGGTCCAATTCCCCTCATCGTCGATCAGGAACGGATAGAGCCCCTCGGTCTTGACGGCGTGTTCGAGCGTGCCGTCTTGATCTCCCGCGACGCGTCCCATTTCCAACATGTTCGACTGGCCCATCAAGATGTAGACCTTGACCGGCTTGGTCATATCGGCAGGCATGCCGTCGGGACGCGCGAGATCGTCGGCAAGGGGCGTCGCGAAGCCAAGAGCATTCGCGTTCAGCGGTGGCATCGAGGAACCGACGGCCAACGCGCTGGCTCCGATCATCGATCGCTTAAGAAACTTCCGGCGATTGGACAACATGATCCGACCTCACTAGCAGGAGCAAGAACAAGGGGAAGTACTTGGCCTCGCCCACCCACGCCCGCGAGCTCCGCGCAAGGAGCCACAGCTCCAGGTCACATCGCTCGAGACGCGAATCTCGAACGGCACCAGCTTCGCGCTGAGAGCGCGGATTCCGTTTCTGCTGATGCCTCGTGGGTCGAGGTCCTCGGCTTACAGACTATCCGCTCCCCGGACCAGTTTGTAGAGCGAACAAGCGAGTCCCCCTAAGGCGACGTGAGCCGAGAAACCGAGGAGGCTCATCACAACGACAAACCATTTCGTGTCGCTTTCGCGAATGACGAGTGATTGGGAAAAGCCAAACAGCATCGCCCCTCGTCCGTCAATTGAGGACGACGCCATTTCTCTCTCACCACGAAGTCGCTGACCTCAAGTCGTTGCGATCTCGGGCCTGCTTGAGGATGGAATCGATCGCTGGCGTCTCGGAGCGAGTCACAAAAGCTCATTTTTTCGCTGCGACGCGAGCCGGGCGAGTTTCTTTAGCTTCGCGACACGTGAGCGCTGCATGAAGAACCCGGCTCCCAAAACTGGGACGAACAAGCTGGCGAGTACCAAGGAACTAAAAATGCCCTCAAAGAACTGATTCTCGATCGCGCACATAACCAAGAAAGTCATCCACACGGCAATGCAAAACGTGGCGACGATCGTCAAGCTAACGACGTTCTTTTTTGCCTCCCGCAGCTCTCGGTTGATCCGCCTGAGACTCTTCGGTGGTTCACCCACAATGGCAACTTCAATCCGTGCCGATGCCTCGGACCGGTGCAGGAACTCGTTGATCACTTCCGCCGAGGCACCTCGCCAGGATGTCGTCGCATCGCTGTCCGCCGAGAGGACTTTGAGTTCGATCTCTCGATCCGGCAAGAAGACCAGCAATCGATGAAAACCGCGACACTTAGGTTCCCATCGCACGACGAGAATCTCTTCCACGTCGGCCCATGCGTAGTCATGAGTCTTATTGTCGATCACCAAGTGAATGCCGCGAGGGTCGAACGTGACTCGCTTACCGAAACCGAGCTTGAGACTTAGCGCGTCAGAAATTTCCGGAGCCGGCGGCAGCGAATAGTGCTGATTGATGAAGGCAAAGGCCGTTCTTATGTCCTCCGTTCCCAGGAGGCCCAGGTTCAGTGTGCGTTTCCCCCATGGTCGACTTTGGTCGACCAGTTGGCACGGGTAGCGCTTCTGGATCTTTCCACTGGCGATGTCGTCCCACTTCCAATGATCCCAGCCACGGAACCAGCGCCGCGACAGCCCTGAGGAGTCGACTCGAAGCCTCCACCGCAGCGGAAGCCCGAAGGAAAGAGAAATCAGAACGAACACCAAACCGAGCGTGCCGGTCTCGAGGACCCCCCGTTTCTGAACATAGAGAGCCACAAGAAGGAAGAGGGGCGTCAACAGCAGGCCGCCCACGATGCAATACCAACAGCACCGTCGCAAATCGGGCGCGAGTCGAAATTCGCGATCAGGAACTGGCGCTGGCTGCTCGGATGGGAAAGCCATGATGTCGATCCTCAAGTCGCCATTCAGGCTACTCGAAGAACCGATCGTCGGCGAAGCCCGAGCCCAGAAATTCAGGAGGTGAACCACCGAGGACACGGAGAGCACGGAGGCTATACTCGCGAACACTTCGCGATTCCGTGGCGGCGAAGAAGTTAATCATCGCGACTTTGGACTGTCCCGAGGATTACTTTGCGTCTTCGCGACTTTGCGTGAGAATTGCATCGTCCGTCGTAGCGGCCCAATGACTCGTGAATGAGCCACGTGCGCGTGAGCATGGTTGGCGGAGTGAGCCCATGACAAACCGAAACGTTCGGCGCCGACAGCTTTTCTTTATCACCGTGGTCCTGCTGCTTGTCGTGCGGCTCTTTTGGGTCGTGTCCGGAACCGAATCTGGCTGGAGTCAACTCTGGCTCCAGTGGCGCAACGCGACCTGGGGTCTGGTTGCTGGTCGGTACGTGCCTGTCTCTAACCGAACAGCCAAGGAGCAGGGGGAATTCTGGTTGGCCGAGACGGACCGCATCTTGAAACTCCATCCCGACGACGCTGAATTATTGGC
>JAGQPS010000187.1 GCA_020426595.1 Planctomycetales bacterium | reverse complement strand
CATGCCGCTTGACCGACGTAACAAACAGGGAACTGAAAGAAGTCGAATAGGTCGTCCAGTTCGACACGAGGCCACGAACTCCCTGCCTCCTCGACCGCAACCTGTTTCTTGTCGTGAAAATGAACCAAGGCCTGTAGCCGAGTCTGAACGGGATGTTCCACATACGGCGAGGCCATGTACGGCATGAACGATAGTTTCTCGCCGACAACGGTTTGGGAGCGGAAGTGGATTGTCAGTATCCTGCCGCGTCTCCCCGAGTGGCATTCAACCGACTCGATCCGAGAAACGGGTACCGATTTCCAGTTCTTTCCCCAACACGAAACGAGCAACTGATCGCGGTGGAGCTTGACCTGTTTCAAAGGCCACACCGTCGCCATCTCATACGCCAGGATCAAACTCCCAACCGAAAACCAGGCGATACTAAACGGATCCAAAGTTCCAGCGGCGAATGAGTTGACATAGAGTGTCATGACCGTGCCTCCCACGATCAAATACACCGCCGGGAAGATGACCTTCATCGGCGTTGTCAGGCTTGTCGACAGCGTGACAGGGTTTCGCGGTTCGTCGGCTTGATTCGGTATCTTCACGATCGAGTACCTTCGTAGCCCATCAATCGACGACGAGCCGGGGGACACAGTGGATCGCGGGTAAATCAAGGGGGCGAGGATTTGCGGAGGTGAACCACCGAGGACACGGAGAGCACGGAGGTTTTGCTCGGACTCGTTTCGATCGGACGACGATTTTCGGAGGTTCTTGTCCTACGGTTTGAGTTCTAGAACTACATCTTCCTTGGGACTTCGCGACTTCGCTTGGGGACTCGAGGTAACTTACTTCTTCGGTCTTGCACCTCGCTGGACGAACCAAACCGCATCCTCATCGTCACGACTCGGTCCGAGCGGACGGACGGTGCTTACTTGAATCTGTCGCCAAGGTGATCGCGCATTGCGTTAGCCGCCAATTCCTCGCGACGCGCGCGTCGGACTTGTTTTCGAATGCTTCGTGATTCAAGCCAGTAATTCAGAAGTGACAGTGGGACTGTAAATGCAAGAAAGCCAATGGGCAGCAGTCCCCAAGTCAGATTGAATTTCAAGAGCCTCCCGAGGAGCAAACGGGCATCGGCTTCCGTCGCGTAGACTCGATGGTCTTCCTGAGTTACAAATGCGATCAATCCACGAAACGTTGGGTAGTGCAAAAACACATCGCCTTCCAAAGCCTCGGCGCGGACTTCGATTCCATCAAAACAACGGAGCAGCGCATCCTTTCCAAAATCAAGAATCGAATTCACCGCCGCTGCTCCTACGTCGAGTTCCATCGAATTCACATTGATCGGAAGTGGGCCGCCAAGTGAAAACCGGTATCCATCGATCAAGCTTCGCTTAAGGATTGGGCGGCGACGTGCAGATCAGGATCACGAGCGTCTCGTCGCCGTTGTTTTCGATGCCATGCACGCACCAAGGTGGGAGGTAGATGAAGTCTCCCTTGCTTACTTGGCGCTTGTAGCGGTGAAACGTCATCTCGCCTTGTCCCTCGAGGATGACATAGGTCTCTTCCGTCGGATGGGAGCCTGGCTCGAGGACCACATGGGGCGGCACATAGAACTTCACGAGTCCCATGTTCTTGGCGGGAGCCTTTTCATTGACCGGATGGACCACGCGGACGCCGAGTCCGTGACAGCCGGGGTAGACGACCGGCACGCCGTCTTGGTCGCGTACGATCATCGGATCGGGCGGCGTTTCCGGCTTGGGAATATCGGGCATCTGGGTTTCGTCGGTGTAGCCCTTGAACGTCGTGATCTTCGCCACGGTGATTCCTGCCTTTCAATGGAAGCAATGGTTTACTTGGTCTCGGCTCGAAACGTCTGCACGGCGCGTCGCTCGTGCCCCGGAGTCCCTCCGGCGTTCATGGCCGTGTTGCCTCCGTCCATCGGAATGATCGCTCCGGTGATCCAGCGCGAAGAGTCCGAAGCGAGCATCACGGCCAGCCCTTGAATGTCCTCCGGCTGCCCCAGCGAACCGGCCGGGATGCCCTTGAGGAAGCGACCCTCGAGCGTTGGATCATCCCGCATGCGGGCCTCGAGACTCGGGTTGACGACCTGCGCGGGGGTCACGCAGTTCACGCGGACTCCTCGATGACTCCATTCCGTACTCAACTCCCGAGTCATCTGGACGACCGCTCCCATCGCCATGCTGTAGGCGATGTGCCCCCGGCCGAGTGCCGTACTGCTGGCGATCGAACCGATGTTCATGATTGATCCACTTCCCTGAGCCAACATGCGGCGTCCGGCTTGTTGGCACATGGCGAAGCGTCCGACCACCAAGTTCTGCAATACGCGGTGCAAGTCCTCGATGCTCAGATCCTCGGGCGCCGACAAGAATCCATCACCCGCGATGTTGCCCAGGAAGTCGACTCGTCCCAACTCGCCATCGACTTGCTCAAACAGCGACGCGATCTCAGCGGGGCTCGATACGTCGGTGCCCGCGACGAGACACTTGCGTCCCATGGCGCTGATCGCCGCGGCGGTGGCCTCCGCGCCGGACACATTACGATCGATTAACGCGACATCCGCTCCATACTGAGCGACAGCCATCGCCGTGGCTCGTCCCAATCCTTGGGCCGCCCCAGAGATCACCGCGACTTTTCCCGAGAGATCAAAATGCAGACGTTTCGTCATGGAGCGAAGATCCAGTGGGGTGATGCGATTGCCTACAAAGTCGGCGAACAAGCGATACGCGGCGCACGAGTCTTCATAAGCCATCGAGCCTGACACGTCGCCTTGGGTCGGCTCGGCGTCGAAAAGTGTCGCCGTGGAATAGCTTCGTGGCTAAACAGCTTCACCTTCGGTCGTCGCAGCCTTCTTGCCTCCCACCAACATGGCGAGAAACGCGCCACCGAGCAAGAAGAGCACCATCGACCACATGCCAAACCAGCCCAGGATCGAGGCTCCAAAAAAGCCGCCGATGTTGGCGACGGAGTTGATCCATGCGATACCGCCGGCCGCCGCCGCGCCTGTTAGGAAGGCGGTCGGTAGAGTCCAAAAGACGGGCAACATGCTCATCATTCCCGCCTGGGCCACGCACAGTCCAATGAGCGAAAGAACGGGCGAATCGGTAGCGGCGGCCAGTGCCCACCCCGTCGCGCCCAGGGTCGCCGCGAGCGCGAGGTGGATGCGACGTTCGTTCATGCGGTCCGAACTGATCCCCCACAAAGTCATCGCCAGAACGGCGCACAAGTGAGGCAGGGCGCTGAGAAAACCGACCTCCAATTTACTCGAGTCGGCGAACTCGTCCTTGATGAGCGTCGGCAAATACGCGCCACTCGCGTTGGTACCGACGGCCACGGTGAAGTAGATGGCGATGAACAACCAGACTCGCCAATGCAGCATCGCCAGCAATCGATCGGCCTTGTGCTGGGATCGGCGTTCTTCCTCCTCGTCTTGCATCCGGTTGACCAGCCAGTTTCGCTCCTTGGTAGAGAGCCAGTCGGCGTCCTTCGGTTGATCGGGAAGATAGTACAGGACCGCGCAGCCAACCAATACCGTCGGAATCCCTTCCAATAAGAACAGCCACTGCCAGTCATGCAGCCCGCCGAACTTATCAAGTTTCTCCATGACCAAGCCGGAGAACGGATAACCAAACACATTGGCCAAACCAATCGCCAACATGAAGAAGGCGGTCATCTTGCCTCGCTGCTGGTCGGGAAACCAATAGCTGAGGTACAGGATGATACCGGGAAAGAAGCCGGCCTCCGCGATGCCCAGCAGCACCCTCAGGCCGTAGAACGTCCACACATCGCTGGCGAACATCGTGAGCGATGAAACGATGCCCCAGCTGATCATGATCCGCGCGATCCAGCGTCGTGCGCCAACGCGCCGCATGAGCAGGTTGCTGGGTACCTCGAAGATCAAGTACCCGAGATAGAACATGCCGTAGCCGAGATCGAACATCGCCTTGCTCAGGTCCAGGTCGTCCTGCATGCTAAGCCGCGCGAACCCGACGTTGGCTCGATCCAGAATATTGAGCAAGTAGCAAAGGCAGATGAATGGAATCAGCCGCCACGCGACTTTGCGCAGCGTCGAAGTCTCGAGCGTGGGTTGGGTCATTTCGGGTGCCGCCCGTGGATGCAGAGATCACACCGGTGCTGGTAGCGCTCGGGATTCGATGGAGACTTACCGACACTGGCCTGTGGTGGGTCCGCATCTTACCAGAGGCGATACAAGAAACACATCTCGGCGACGCCAACCGACCCAACATCCCTGACGAGACGAATTGGGCCGGCAAGGACACGGCCAATGACTCAATCGAGAACCGCCCTCCAACGCGCGGCCTCCTCGCTATTCCCCAGTTCCGTATGAAGCCCGATCAATCTGCCAACCACTTGCTTGGCCAAACGATCGTACCGTGACCGTGCCTCCGGATCAGCCACTTCTTGGATACTGTCATAAGCAAACACCAAGCTATTCGCGGCGGCAACGGATTCGCCCAACGCATGCTGCGAGTGAGCCATCCCCATCAACACGCGCGTCTGATCTGGAAGGAAATCATCAGTGCGTTGCCGCAGGGATACCAGCTCTTCCTGGAACAGCTCCAATGCCCGCTCGTGATTCCCGGCTTGTTGATGAAGGCGCGCGAGCGTGTCCATTTCGTACCGAGTCTTCTGGCTGGCATCGCCCATGACAGCACGAGTCGACTTCAATGTCGTTTCAGCGATTTCGATGGCCTCGCTGATTTGTCCCGCCTTAGAAAGCGACTCGGCGAGGTCGTGCCAAGCGTCCAGAGTGCGAATGTCGTCGTCGCCGAATGCGAGTTGCGTTTGCTCGGCGACACGGCGCCGAATCTCGAGGACCTCTCCTCCTCGTCCTGCTCGCTCGAGCACTTGAATCGCCATGTTTATCGTGGACTGGGTAGTCGAATGCTGGGCACCTCGCAAGGCAATCATGGCATCCACGGCCTCTCCGTACAGTTCGCACGCCCTTTCGAGATTCCCAGCTTGAGAGTGGATACTCGATAGCTTTCGAATACTCAGCACCGTATCCCAATGACGACTGCCCAATGAAACACGTTGTTCCGCCAACACCGCCTCGAGAATCTCGCTTGCCTCCTCTAATTCTCCTTTTATTTGGCGTACCGTCGCCAGCCGGGACAGCGAGTTGAGTGTCATGGGATCAGCTGGCCCTCGCTCACGAGCATTGATCTCCGCCGTCTCACTCAGCATCTCAAACGCAAGATCCAAAGTTTCCTGCCGATTGGCGTATCGTTCAGGCATCCCCCTACCGAAGACCGACGCGAGTACTAGGGCCAGCTCTTCTCTTGCCACCACGGTTTCTCGATGCTCCGGACCGTACTTGCGCATCCGACTCTCGATTACCGACTCCAACAAGGGTATGCAGCCGAAATCGGGAACAATCCGTTTGGCTCTCGCCAAGACAAACGCCGATTCAATCTTGATTTCGTCATCGCTCGCAACCACTTCCAACTCGCGATGGGCCGATTCAAGAATCTCATGGGCGCGAAGCCCCCAGCCAAGATTAAAAAGTGAACGACCGATTCGAAATTGCATTTCCGCGAGAATGCGGCGGTCGCCAATCGAGTCGAGATCAAGCTTTTGATAGGCCTCGAACAGCCTTTGCCCCAAGACCACTTCCAGCCGCTCGGAGCTTGAATTGACCGCATCAATGTCCAAATCAGCGAAGATGTCGGTCAAGATTTCATTTCCCGCCGCCACTTGAGAAAGCCGAACCAGCGCCAATTCCTTCGCTTGCCTCTCCTTCTTCCTTGCCTCCTCCGCTTCGTCGAGTCTTTTCTCGGCCAGAATCGTTGCGGATCTCGCTTGGATAAGGCCAGTAATCGTACCACCGAGGCCCAGCAAAAGGGCGATTAGAAAAGCCACCGCCACGGCGACACCATACCGGTGCTTGCGAACGAACTTCCTCACGCGATAGTTCAACGAAGGAGGTCGCGCCGTCACCGGCTCGTTGCCGAGATACCGGTTGATATCGGCCGAGAATCCCGAGACGGTCTCATACCTGCGCTCCCGATCCTTCTCCAAGTCCTTCATCGTGATCCAATCGAGGTCTCCCGCCAGAATTCGATTGAGTCGAACAACGTCGATGCGACGTTTGATGGTTATCGACGAAGCCTGCTCGCCAGAAAAGCTCGAGAGCTTACTACTTGGCTTCGTCGGTTCTCTCTCGCGAATGAACTGCAAGACCTGAAGCGCGGATTCACGCTTGATGGCGACCTCATCAAGTGGAGTCGTTCCCGTCAGTACCTCGTAAAGCATAACCCCTAGGGAATAGACATCGGTTCGAGTGTCGATGTCAACGCTATCGAGACTCGCCTGTTCGGGCGACATGTACTTGAGCGTACCGAGGATCTGTCCAATGCCGGTGAACAAAGAGTGGTCGGTTAGGCGCTGACTATTTTGAATGGCCTTGGCTAGTCCGAAATCGATGACCTTGGGGACTGGCTTGCCATCAATTTCCTCCACGAGAACATTCGAGGGTTTAAGATCGCGATGAATAATGCCCTTTTGATGAGCATGTTGAACTCCGTCACAAACCTGGGCGAACAGTCGGAGACGTTCGTTGATACCAAGCATTTTCCCATCGCAGTACTCCGTGAATGGAACGCCTTGAACGAGCTCCATCGCGAAGAACGGTCGCCCGTCGGGCGTGGTGCCGGCATCTAGAATCCTTGCGATATTGACGTGGTTCATCATCGCCATCGCCTGTCGTTCAGCCTCGAACCGCGCCAACACGTCCCTCGAGTTCGCCCCGACTTTAATCACCTTCAGCGCGACGCGGCGCGCGACGGGTTCCTTCTGCTCGGCCAAGAAGACCGTTCCCATTCCCCCTTCACCAAGGACCTCAAGGATATCGTAGGGACCTATCTGGCCACCCTTCATCGAGGCCCCGGATCCAGCAACCTCTTGTCGAGAAATTCCCGATTCCAGAGTTCTTGAAACACCTAGATCGAACGATGGATCGAGAGCTCCCAGCGACTCTTCAGTGGTTGATTTGACTTCGCGAGTCGCTTCGGTCGCCGTGGGGGCGGACAGTTGTTTCAACTTTCTTTCCAGCCAGATCCGGTCTTCCGAGTCGCTGTGACAATGCTGGTCAAGGAAGGCCGCTCTTTCAGAAACAGGGAGTGAAAGTACACGCTTCAGTAGCTCTTCGCGGCTCATGAATGAGGGCCCTCTACTCTTACCGAAACTCGAGTTCCGCACGACGGTTCATCTCAAACCTTCGTCGATTTACCGATGGCTGTCCATGGTTCCCGCGCTTGCTTTAACGGTCCGTCGATAACCGCCAACCTCACTGGCGACGGGCCCCGAAGTACTGGCTGGCGGGGACACGAAGGAACGCCAACTCGGGCGTCCGTCGTTGGGCCTATTGAACCGTAATGGTGGGCGATTCGCAAAGAACCTGCCGCTATTCCAATGGCGTCGGCACACGGTCGCCGATGGGCACGACTTCGACTCGCCCTGCTAGGCACCCCGTGCTGCCGAGTATTGGCTGGATGGGACGACCAAACGACTCCAACCCGCGACGCTCACTGGCTCACGCGATCCATTCACTTCCGTGGTCCGTTGCCTGTTGGGAAGCTCGACGACGGAAAAATCGCAAGATCGTGATTGACTACAGATGTAGTCAACCGTACTAATACGACTACACCTGTAGTCAGCCGGCTGACCGTGTTGGGGAGCCGGCGAGGTCAGGTGCATTTGGCGGAGGAGAGAGTGCCAATGAGCAGTTCATCACGGGCGGAACGTAGGTCGGTACACGAGTCAAAGGGCATGGGGTTAGTCGCTCTGTGCTTGTTGACGTTGGCCTGCGGAGTCACTTGTTCATCGCCGCGTGCGTCGTTGGGCAACGAGACCCTAGGTGGCTTCCTGGCCGAGCAAGAGAATGCCTCCGGCAAAACCGAGAGTGAACAGTTGGCCAAGCTGGAGGAGGCAATAAGCGAACTCGGTGAACCACCACGCGACTCAATGAGTATCGCTCGGTGTCGGAACGAGGCTCTGAGGCTATTCAATGAGGGGCGACAACCGGTCACTCGTCAGCGGTCCTATGAACTCCTCAAGCGTTTCGCGCCGCGCGAGCTGCCTGACTTGGTTCGCACGGTTCGCATTCGAGTCCCGAATGTCAGCTGTTACGGCCGCTTTCTCGATGCTCTGAACGAGCGTGTTAGGGATCCATCACCGTGGATCCACGAGATTACGATCGTCAACACCGACGCGACTCGGTTGACACGGGAACTCGCCGAGTTTCCACTCGGAACGGATGCTGAGCTGTCGATCGTGGTCGATGCCGCAAGGTCGGAACGCGAATTGGCGGACTGGCTCGTCAAAGCCTATGGACCGGGAGTCGCAACCTGGCGAATCGAAGTGGCGATGCCAATCGAACGGCTGCTTAACCAAGCCGCCGCGCTTCCCGAAGACGCGAGTGCCATCCCAAATGACGCCTCCTCGGACATTCGTTAAACACGGTTAGGCACGACCATGAATCCACCTCGATCAGCCAACTCTACGGAACTCGCCATCCTGCGTTATTTGGATGAACATCATCCGTCCACGGTGGTCGAGGTGGCTCATCACATGCGAGAGGTCAGTGGTCAGGCGCGCACGACTGTCCTGACCATCCTAGAACGACTGCGAGCCAAGGGAGTCGTGTCTCGCAGGAAGATCAAAGGCGTCTTTCACTATTCGCCGAAGGTACCGGGCCAAAAGCGGCTCCAGGGACTTGTGCGGCAGTTCGTCGAGCGCTCGCTGGCTGGGGATCTATCTCCCTTCGTCGCCTACCTGTGCGAAAGCGCTTCGCTTTCCGAGGAAGAACTCTCGCGGCTGAAACAAGCGATCGAAGCACTCGAACAGCGTCAGTCCTCGGCATCGAAGCAAGAAGGCGGGCATGTCGATTGAAGGACACATCTTTCTTGGATCGATGATCCTCGCCAGTTTCGTGGCGTTCCTGGGAATCGCCTTGAGTCGCAGAAGTCTTGGATTGACTGGTCGACAAAGAACTCGTGTGTGGCGAGCGATCGTTCTGGTTCATGCGGTCTGCGCTGTCGCTCTTTGTGCTTCCGCGATCAGTCAGATTCAAGCGTGGTGGAGCATCGCTCAATGCCCTTGCGCGGGGCGGGGCCCTTGCTGCATGGGAACGATGGGACTTGAGATCGCGGGGATTTCATCGACGCATTGGCTGGCGTGGCTTGGAGGTGGAGTGGGAATAACTTGGGCCATGGTAACGAGCTGGCGATGCTGGCTGCTGCTGCGTGGCTGGCGACAGGTAAGACAATGGGTGAGTCGAGCCCGGCCTCTCGATGAACCGCGACGCAAACAGCTTTGGAACAGAATGACTCGCCGACTATTTCTGGCTTGGGGAAAGCCGCGACAAGCTCTTACGATTGTCGTATCGCGCGTTAGAAGCCTGGATGGGCAAGCCAATGGCCGTCTCGCTCCAATCGCGTGAAACCAAGTGTCAGCGACTCACGCCAAGGCGCTAAGACGCAAAGGCGCTTGTCCAGCGATTTCAGTGAGCGATCGAGATTTCGAAGAATCCCTCGCTCACGCTTCGGGTTTCCTTTGGTTTTGCCACGCTTTTGAGTTGGTCGACTGAGGCGGAGCGTGACAAGCGCAACATCAAGACTGCACCATTGGACCTTCGCGCACCGTCCGAACACTAACTAGCGAATGTGAGCCGACTCGATTTCTTCCAGCGCGAGGAAGGCGGACTTGATGCTGTTGCCGGCTAGGTTGCGTTTCCAGGTTTCAGCGCTCGGACTGTTGCTGCGCGATACGCGGCGAATGAGCCAGAGCGAGACGCCCCACCCGACGATGCCGATGA
The DNA here is from genome assembly GCA_020426595.1 of Planctomycetales bacterium. Taxonomy (GTDB): domain Bacteria; phylum Planctomycetota; class Planctomycetia; order Pirellulales; family Pirellulaceae; genus UBA11682. The sequence continues at coordinate 5 of JAGQPS010000187.1, read as the reverse complement.
TCAGC
>JAGQPS010000186.1 GCA_020426595.1 Planctomycetales bacterium | reverse complement strand
CTTGACGCGCGAGTTCGGTGAGGTCGCGACCGAAGCTATCAAGGGCCGGAGTCTTGCTGGAGCGTTGCCCCTTCGAGGCACCGGGTTCCGCCAGGCTGCTACCCGTCTCGCGGCCGCCTCGTTCGCCACCTTCGCTCTCGAGACCATGACCGAGGAGGTTGAGCACTTCCTCGCGCACGTCGTCGAGCTTGAGGCCCAGGTTCATGAGGACCTGCGCGGCGACACCCTCTTGCTCACGCAGCAGGCCGAGCAGGATGTGTTCGGTGCCGACGTAGTTGTGGTTGAGATTGCGGGCCTCTTCCATCGAGTACTCGATGACTTTCTTGGCTCGCGGAGTTTGAGGGAGCTTGCCCATCGTGACCATCTCGGGCCCACTTTGGACGAGCTTCTCGACCTCGAGTCGAATCTTGCGCAGATCGACGTCGAGATTCTTCAGCACATTCGCGGCGACGCCACTCCCCTCCTTCACCAGGCCGAGGAGGATGTGTTCGGTGCCGATGTACTCATGGTTGAACCGCTGGGCTTCCTGATTCGCCAGCTGCATCACCTTGCGAGCACGGTCGGTAAATCTCTCGTACATTTCTACCTCACAGTCACCCCCGGGAGGGTGCTTGGATGGCAGCGCAAACACGACTGTCGCCTGCGCCGAAAGTATTCCTGATCTTAGGTTTTGTTTCCGCGTAACGCCTGGGAGGAAGGTCAGATCCGAAGCATAAAGGGTTCCTTATCGCCGAGACAGATGGCCGTGGGCCCGGTTGGGGACCGAGCCCGTCACCTTAAGCCGCTCGTCGCGAACTTTTTTCACGCTTCGAGTCGTCATCCTCCTGTTGCTTGTCCGGTCCTTGGGACTTGCCCGATCGGCGAGGCCCCTCTTGTCTCGCTCGGTTCGCACGGGCCGATCCGAGCGACTGGTCAAAGTCCCGCGAGGGTTGCGACGAGTCGCGGTCCGTGGACCCTCGATCGTCACCCGTTCCCCCCACGACTTCGTCCTGGCCCCCACTGACCTCCTGCTGGCCGCCGAGGATGTCATAACCTGACAAGTCGGCATCCTCGCCGCCTGGAAACTCGATGTTCAAATCGCGTTCCCATTCCTGGCCGTCCCTGGGCTCATTTCCATCATTGCGTTCCGACCTCGGGCGTCCATCACCTGGGATGCGAGGGCTATCGAAGCCAGATAATTCCCCGTCATGCGACTCGGATTCAAACGCGGTCTCCTCCGTGAAGACCTGATCGATGAGAGCATCGTGCCCGGCGGCGGTCGATTCGGCAACGGGGGAGACGCCTTCGTTAGACACCTGCGCGGGTTCGGCTTCCAGCCATTGGTCGATTAATCGTTGCTCGGCTTGGATTTCCGGCCACAGAGCCGCCGCTTCATCTCGTTTCGCGAGTCGCGATAGCTGTTGTGCCGCATCGGCCAAACGGTCTCCGTAGCGATAAGTCTTCGCCAGCATGAGGCTCGCCAGCGCATCGCGCGGATCTTCAATCAGCATGAGCTTGAGCAGGCGTTCGGCTTCGTTCCACTGGTCCGTCAGCCACGCTTGCTGCGTTTCTTGGAGTCGCTCGAGTTGAACTTGCTCATCGACTTGCCGAGCCGACGACCGCAAGACATCTGGGCGAGAGCTTTGCCAATGCCCCCGAATCCACCAGGCGGTCAACAGCAACGTGGCCGGCCACCAAAAACGCGGGTCGATCCAAGCCGTCCAATGAAACGTGGCGACGAGCCAGAAATCGACCAGGGCTCCAAACGCGACCGCCTCGACCAACGCTCCGACATCGCCACGAAACCAAAGCCGAGCCAGGCCTGGCCAAAGACGCCATTTCAGAGGCAATGCGGCTCGCTGCGACACTCCGGCTTCCTTACCGATCGCGTGGGATGGGGCTCAACGTCTCGCGGTCATCAACCGGGAATCCGGTCGACCCATTCCGAGGCTCGAACTCGCGAGACGCCATCACGATCGGCAAGGCACTCGCCTCGTCCCAAACGTCACTCGCACTCGCAACCTGGGATTCTAGAGGGGAAGCTCGCTTTGACTCAAGGTCGATTGGGATGGCCGGGAGAACTGGGGCGAGTTGCTGGGTTTGCTGGGCTAGTTGGGCTCGAGTCGGGCTTAGGTGTCAGCGTACCAATTCCAAGGAGGGAACTTCCGGTTTCCAGGACGGAACATCGGGCGACGACGTGGACGCCTCGTGCCATCCGCTTCGTAGCCAGGAATTCACCCCCAGCGGATCGCTGTTCTCCAGCAACGCGGCCAACATCAACAGCCCAAAGTACAACACGAAATGACGGCCCCATTGACCCGTCGCGAGGGAAAAGGCGAAGACGGCGGGAAGAGCCACGAAACCTCCCGCGCGAAACGCGATCTCAAACATCCAGAAAACGCCACCTAGAACTTCCCGCGGAGCCGGCGCACCTGGGCGAGCCACGGAACCCTGAAGAGCTCCCGCGACGGTCCAGAAAAACAATCCAAAGCACGCATGAAGTAAGGGAGACAGACAGATGCCGTAGCGAATCGTCGCGCCCGCCGGAGAAAACAACCAGCTCCGAATGCTATTCAGACCAGGATCGGGCTTCGCATCACAAATCGGCGGCGCGCCGGATGAGTCAGGCAACGAAGTCGAATTCAACGCTCACCTCCAACGAATAGCGAGCCCCTCATGCGGCTCGCGATGCCTAAGGACGCGACGAGCGACCCTTGCGAGCTCGGACATGAATACCCGTGGCGAGTCAGGCAGGCATGCGGATTCTATTGGCGAGGTACTCCGTTGCTCAATGTTCCTTGGCTTGACTGGGTTCCTTGGCTTGACTGGGGGAATCGCGGGGCGATTTCCAGGATCGCCAACGGCTTGGGAGGCTTCCCACCGCGATGGATTGGGGCGAGGCGTTTCGCTCGCCACGGGGGATTCGGCGCTCCATTGATGCGCTCGGCACTCGATCGAGGGCAAGAGCGGTTCGATGGAAGGAGTCTCGCACATTATGCGGCGCCGTGGTCCCAAGAGGTTGGGGCAGGCGGCGAGGAGATCCAGGGACAGGATTTCAAACGAGCGGAGTGACAGTTAGAGTCGAAGAGGATGCACTTTCGAGGCAACGGCGACAGGGCATTGGTTTGCCGCGATCGTGCCGTTGCTTCTCGCACCACTTTTCCTCTCCCTATTCCAGGTTGTGACGGCGTTCGAGCGTTCCATCAGCCGGTCTTCCGCCCTCGACTCATCGAGCTTCGTTGCATGTCCCAGTCCGATCCTGATTCAGAGACGCGTTCCAACGGTCGATCGGTGGTTGAGTCATCGAACCCGATCGCGCGAGAGGAAGCCAGCGGGACGGGGCCGGACGAATCACTCCAGCATGTCCTAGCTTCCTTGGTGGAGTGGAATCAGCGTCTCCAGGCGACGGAGCCATCCCTCGACGCGCTGCACAATCTTTCCGCCCAATTCGGTGAGCTCGTCGACCGCGTGCGACGGTTGGTGGAGCGACACGACGCCGAGCACGAACAGGTCGATAGCGCGATACGCAATCTTGGGAAGGATTGGGTGGGGGAGCGCGTCGCCGCGGAGACAACTGAGGGAACGGCTTCGCTCGCCCAAAAAATCTCGCTGATGTGCGAAGCGGTCGAGCGGCTTCGCAATGAAAGCCTGCGGGACCGCCACCAGTTACAGAGCAAGATCGAGGACCTCCAAGTCGCGCGGAAGGCCCTCGAGACTCAATTGGCCGAACTTAAAAAGCGATTCGCCGAATCGTCTGAAACAGATACCGCGAGACCCGCCAACGTTGCCTCGCGGCCAGCGAGGTCCGGCTGGTCGGCGCTTCTGCAAAACCAGATCGCCAACCGCATCTCGGGTTGGGCGAGGGGAAAAAAACGTCGACCGAACCTGGCGGAGGGATCGTCGCCGCTCGGTGAAGTGGCGATGTTCGAATTGCTGCTCAATTCGCTCGACCCAATCAAGTCGCTCAATCAACTTCTCGCCCAAGGCCTGGTTTCCGTATCGGTCGCGGGAGCGGCCATCGCACGACTGCTTTCGGATCGTACCGGTACCTTGCTGCGAGTCGCTCGGGCCGGAACGAAAGTTGACCATCCCGCCTTGGCGATCTTGGTGCGTATTTATTCGGCCGATTATCAGGGGCTCACTTTCACGCCCGAGGAACTTCGCCAGTTGCTCGAGCAGCTACTCGCGACGTCCTATCGGATGGAGTATTCCGACAAGGGAACCTTCCTGCGACACGCGATCAAGACACGGTCGATCTCCGCGATCGAGTCGACGATGGCCGCGACCAAGATCATGATTCATGGCCGCCTCCCCACGTATTGCGTGACTGGGATCCTGCGCGTCGCGAGCGAGAATGGCGAGACCTATCGAGAGTGGCGAACGCGACTAGCGCCGACTCCGCTAGAGTGCGTGCAGATTTCAGAACTCGACGTGCTCACCGGAGTGGTTGATTCGCTCAATCACCGTGAGGTCACACGAGCCTTAACCGAGTCGGTATCGCCGTCCGTCCTTAAGGACTTGCGACGCGAGGTGCTTCCGTTCTTTCAACAGATCGAGGCCCAAGGTAGCTGGCTGGATGTAAGGCTGGATCCCCAGGTGCGACGAGATTTTCTCGGAATGATCGCGGAACGACTTGAGAGCAAGAAGCCCTTGTCGGTGATTCGCTTGGGTGATGGGGAATCGTATGCCTGGCAAGATCGCGTGTCGGCGGAACGAGCCGATTTTCGCGAACGGTTTTGGTGGGGCAAGGCGTTGCCCGCCGAGCAGCGAGCCAAGATCGCCGCGGCGATCCATGAGGCGATCGAACAGGCCGACGTTCTGGGAGTGCCATCCATCATCCGTTTCGCTCGCGACCTCCACCCGGGAATCGAGTCGATTTTCGACGAGCCTTCCACGCGGGAACTTCTGATCATTCTCCAGGGCGTTACCGATTTGCGGCCCGCGGACCGAAGCTTCACCGAGGAACGGGTGCATCAAGTCTGCTTCACGCTCCCCGATGTGCTGGCGTTGGCCGCGAACGCCACGAAGCTCGTGATGGTCTCCAGCGTCCTGCCGTCCGCCTTGGAGTCATTAACCGGTCCCCTCACGAATCGTCTTCCGGTGGAGGTGATCCTCGTGCCAACGCATTCGAAGACGAGCGAGAACGCGCTGTTTCATCGCACGGACGAGCGGCTTCCCGACATCTACCCACGGATCGATCAACAGGTCGCGGAGGCGGCGGAACCGGGCGCCTTGGTTCTCGTGGCGTGCGGCTCCATCGGCAAGATCTTCTGTCACACCGCTCAGCGATCGGGAGCGGTCGTGTTGGACGTGGGGGCCATGGCGGATTATTGGGCGGGTGTCAAAACCAGATCGGTCGCCGACCTCGTTTGAGCCCAACCAGCGGAGGTCCCAACCTCGTGGGACCGAATTACGCGAACCCGCTAACGACTCGACCCTATAGCCATACACGGGCGCATCGATGAACGAAGTTATGGATTGATCAAGTTGAAGCGAGGCTCGGTCCTCAGCAAACGTTGGCCATCGGTGAAGGCGATTGGATACGCGATCAGGTTGACCGAAGATAAGTCTGGCAATCAAGCATATGCAACGCGGTACTATTTCCTAAATCGATTTATCGGAGCTCAGGCATTCGCCCGTGCGGTTCGCGGTCACTGGTCGATCGAGTCGATGTACTGGGTTCTGGATGTGACCTTCCATGAGGACGCACGGCAGACCTCGGAGAGAACGCTGGCGAACAACCTGAGCTGGCTCCGGAAGTTCGCCATAACGATGCTCAAGCGAGGCATGAAGAAGGGCGAGAGTATCGTTGGCCGGAAGCAAATGTCGGGCTAGAACACAGCCTACCTAGAGAAAGTCCTTTGTGGACAATGACTTAATTGTGCGCTGGCCCTGGGAGAAAGTGACACAGAGGTTGGGGCTCTGATCATCAACGGGGTCGTCGTCTCTCATCGACACGCGGTCGGACAGACGCAGCGAAAAGTATGACAGCCACGTATCCGCGCGTCGAAGCCGCGTGCCGCACTTGGATACCGCGATCAATCTCCTCGGCCCCGGTCCCGGACAAGCCACGGGGCCGTTTCAGACTCGTCGTCCATCGCGAGCCCATCGGTGGCTCGCGATGCCTGGAGACGCGACTAGCGACCCTTGCGAGCTAGGACATAAATGCCGGGCGCGAGGAAGCTCAGCACCGAATCGCGGAACATGAGCCGCTTGACCAACGCATACGGCAGATCCTGGTACTTGTATTCCAAGTAATCCTTCGTGAGCCAATGACGCTCGTCGAAATGAACCGCCAGCATGGCGTCGAGTTCTCGCCGCGAAAAGCCGGCGTGGGCCCCGAACTCATTGCGGAAACGGCCACGAAGACGGGCCGACCAGTCTTGCCAGTTCTCCTTGAGCTTGTTGGCGATCGTCGAGTCCCAGTCGGTCTGACGGTGAGCGCCGACCGCGCTCACGACTCGATGCCGATTCGGCGTACCAATGAACAGCCAGGCACCCGGTGCCATCACCCGTTCGATCGACTTGAGGCTCGCGATTGGATCGTCGACGTGTTCGATCACGTGATGATAGAACACGAGTGAGAAATGGTTGTCGGGGAACGGGAGATCACAAACGCTCGCGGCTTGATAGTTGACTCGCGGCGCGTCCAAGTGTTCGGGGAACACGCAGAGCTCGATATCGACCGCCTCCACGTCCGCCGAGAATTGCTGCTGGAGAAACACCGCCTCGTGCCCTCCACCACAACCCGCTACCAAGATCCGAGGCGCCGGGAAGTCGTCGGAAAAGCCTCGGGAGTCGAGCTGTTGGCAAAGGAAATTCACACCCGCATGACTCTCGATCGCCTCGCTCACCGCATCGTCGTGAGCCATTTCCGACCCACCGCAAGTCTCGCCGCACGCGCCGCAGCCCTGGGTCGCTTCCCTTTCGGCGGCGAAGCCATTCAGGATGCCATCACAACAACCGTTCTGATTCGGTGAGGAAGAGTCGTTTGCCAACGAGTCGGCGGGTTGTGACGACATGGATTGCCCTATCTAGAAGCGAACGCGAACCCAAACGCCGCGGACATCGTGGCGTTATCGGAGCAACCCTAGCTTTGGAATTGCACCGAGGCGCTTGGGAAGGATGAAGGATGAAGGATGAAGGATGAACTCGGATCAGGGGCCTTGCGCCTCTGGGCGTCCCGCTAGGGACCGCCCGACAATAGCCCACCGATTTATCGGTGGGGTTTCGATTCGTCGATTCATCGGTGGGCCGCATGTCTCGCACCGGCTTGTCAGGGGGCCGGATTTTTCGTCAGATGCGTTCATGAACCAGCCTTCACCGAGCCCTACCGTCTATCGAGTCCTCGACGCCAATTACAACCGGTGCCTCGAGGGGATCCGGGTCTTGGAGGATCATGCGCGATTCGAGCGCGAGGACGTGGGGCTCGCCACCGAATTGAAGGACTTGCGGCACTCGATCGCGACGGCGGTTCCCGACCCAATCATGACTCGACTGCATGCCATGCGCGACTCGGCCGGCGACATCGGGCGCCAAATCGAGGCGGCGGATGAATATGCTCGCCCCGATACCCTCTCTCTCGTGCGAGCCAACGCGGCTCGCGTCAAGCAAGCATTGCGGACACTCGAGGAATACGCCAAGACGATTTCCTCGCCACTCGCCCATGCCTTCGAGGCCGCCCGATACCGTTTCTACTCGCTTGAGATGCGGCTCGATCGACATTCGGCTCGCCGCGCACAGTTGGCCCGAGCCCAGCTCTATGTGTTGATCGATGGAGCCGACAACAAGGAGCTGTTTGAGCAACGAGTCGCCTCGCTCGCCAGCGCCCAGCCCGATGTGATCCAACTTCGCGATAAACGGCTCGATGACCGAACCTTGCTCGAGCGCGCTAAACGACTCGTTACCATCGCTCGCGAAAACGGAGTGTTGTCGATCATCAACGATCGCCCCGACCTCTGCGTGTTGGCCGACGCCGATGGCGTGCATGTCGGCCAGGAAGAGCTCCATGTCGCCGATGCCCGCCGCATCGTCGGTCCGGATCGTCTGATCGGAGTCTCGACTCATGCCATCGCTCAGGCTCGCGCGGCCGTGATCGAGGGAGCTGACTACCTCGGTGCGGGACCGACGTTTTCGTCCGGAACCAAGAGTTTCGCCGCGTTTCCAGGAATTGCTTATTTGGCGGAAGTCGCCCAGGAAATCGCGGTGCCCGCGTTCGCGATTGGTGGCATTGACTCCAGCAATGTCGCATCGGTGCTCGCCACTGGGATCACGCGCGTCGCCGTATCGGGCGGAGTTTGGCGAGCAACCAATCTCGTGACCGCGGTCGAACAGCTCCGAGTCCAACTGGGCCCGGCGGCTCGCCCCCAAAGCGACGCATGAGCTCGTTTGCTGGAGTCGGCGGAGGTCGTGCCGGTCAGGCGATTGTCATTCCGTCTTCCGCCTCGCGATTTAGCGGGCCCGAGTCGTCGAATCGAGGCGTTCTGTTTAGACTTAGGCGTTTGGCTGACAAGAGAATCCTCGACACTCGCGGCGGGTGCCCCATGCTGATCGTGATGAATACTCAAGCGACTCAAGAGCAGATCGACGAGGTCTGCGACCGCATCGTCGCGTTGGGGTTGAGCGCGCACCCCATGCCCGGGGCGACTCGAACGGCGATTGGCATCACTGGGAACATCGACGTTGTCGATCCACAGAGTTTTGAGGCGCTCGATGGCGTGCGGGAATTGGTGCGAGTGACGAAGCCCTACAAGCTCGCGAGCCGTGAAATGCACATGGACGACTCGACCGTCGAGGTGGGCGTCCAGAATCGAATTCCGATCGGACCTGGGACGTTCACCGTGATGGCGGGCCCCTGCTCGATCGAGAACGAGGCGATGACGATGGAGATCGCCGAGTATCTCGTGTCACGCGGCGTGCACTGCTTGCGGGGCGGTGTCTTCAAGCCTCGGACCAGCCCTTACGCGTTCCAAGGCTTGGAATACGAAGGGTTGGAAATCCTCGATCGCGTCAAGCAGCGAACCGGCGTGGCTATCGTGACCGAAGTGATGGAGCCAGATCAGGTGGCTCGCGTCGATGAAGTCGCGGACTTGCTGCAGATCGGCACCCGCAACATGCAGAATTTCCCGCTGCTCAAGCGAGTCGGTAAAGCCAAGACGCCCGTGCTGCTCAAGCGAGGCATGAGCGCCACGCTCGAGGAATGGCTCATGGCGGCCGAATATGTCCTGGCTGGAGGCAACAAGCAGGTCGTGCTTTGCGAGCGTGGCATTCGAACCTTCGCCGATCACTCCCGAAACACGCTCGACCTGTCGGTCATTCCGCCAGCTAAGCAGTACTCGCACCTTCCCATCATCGTCGACCCGAGTCACGGTACCGGCAAGCGAGCCTACGTTCACCCGATGGCACTCGCCGGACTCGCCGCGGGAGCCGACGGATTGATCGTCGAGATACACCCGCAGCCGGACAAGGCGATGAGTGACGGAGCCCAGACACTGAACTTCGAGCAATTCGATCGTCTGCTCGAGGACCTCAGGCGATTGGCCGAAGTCTTGGGGCGGCGGATCGTCTAGTGACGATACGCTTGGGCTCGCCAGCTTGGGACTAATCGCGAATCGATGCTCGTCGATGAGCACCGCAAGGCTGTGTCGATGAGTTTCTTCGCGAGCCGAATATCGAATCCTAGGCGGGCCGTTTTTTAGGCCGAGTCGTAAGCCGCGGCACTCGTGCGGCGTGGTCTTGGGCGCCGATGATCGACCGAGGGAATGGCCGCGTGTGTTTTAGCGGCTTGCCTCACGTCGTGATTTCATGCGAAGAATCCCTCGCTCACCGGACTGTTGAATTAAGCCCGACGGATGCGATTCGTGCCCAAGCAAAAGGCGATTGGGGTGCAAGAGAGTCGAACCACGGTTTGCTAAGCCCCCAACGGGGGCGCCGCACCACAGCCTAGGGTCAGGAGCCCA
>JAGQPS010000185.1 GCA_020426595.1 Planctomycetales bacterium | reverse complement strand
GCGGCTGGCTTTGCCCGCGCTACGATCGCTTGGGCCTGGGGATCATCGACGATTTGTTGAGCCTCGGGGTCCCAGCGTAGCGCGCGGCCAAGTCGAGCCGCGATCCCCGCAAGGTGACAAGTCGTGAGAGCGCGATGGTGCGTATGTGGATCGGAAACGGTCGAGCCTCGATCAGCCACCGCGCTAAAGAAGTTGGTGACGTGGTCGGTTAAAGGTCGACCATAGACTTCCTCCAACGCGCCTTCGGGGAGCGGGTTGCTTTCGAGATCCTCGACCGCTTTTCCCGTGAGTCGCCCGCGATTGACGAAGATTCGACCCTCGGTTCCCTCGAACAGAATGCCGTTGTCGCCGTCGTGGCGGATCACCAACTGCATGCCATCCGCGTAGACCGAGCGGATCGAGAACTCGGTCGCGGTGTTGTAACGGTCCACCTGCACCGGGTTTCCATCGACGAAATCGACCGGATGCTTCACATGATCGGGATGAATCTCGATCGGTCCCGTCTCGTCCTTACCCATGCCCCATGTGGCGATGTCGACGTGATGAGCGCCCCAGTCGGTCAGCTTGCCACCCGAGTACTCGTACCACCAACGGAACTCGTAATGCGTGCGCTGCCAGGCTTGTACCTCGTTTTGAGCGCCGGCCAAATGTCGGAACTCGGCCAGGGGCGCGGGGCCGAGCCACTGGTTGAAGTCCAGCTGTGCCGGAGCCTCGGCCACTGGAATCTCGGGGCTCGTCGGCGCTCCGCCAATGGAACAAGTCACGTTGGTGACTCGTCCGATCCGTCCCGCGCGAATCAAGGCGATGGCTCGCAACATTTGTCCCATGCTGCGTTGCTGCGTGCCGACTTGAAAGACGCGGCCGGTGCGCTTTTGCACCTCGCATAACTGAATTCCCTCGTCGATCGTGAGCGTCATCGGCTTTTCGCAATAGACGTCCTTGCCCGAGAGCATCGCCTCGATGGCGACCTTGGCGTGCCAGTGGTCGGGAGTGACGATGTGCACGACGTCGATGTCGTCTCGATCGATGATGGCTCGATAATCTCCCGTCGTATCGGGGGCGACGTCGAGCCATTCCTTGACCAAACCTTGGGCCCGCTCGACTCGAGTGGTATCGGCATCGCACACGGCCACGATATCGCCGAACTTAGGAAACTCCTTTCCTAGTCCGTAGCGTCCATCACGCCCCGTGGCTCGTTGATCCCACCGACTCCCGCAGCCGACGACGGCGACCGTGGGACGATCGTTCGCATTGCGAAACCCCAGGGCTCGGCGGTCTCGAGTCACGAACGCCGCGGCGGCGGCCAAGCAGGCGGACGAGCGAAGAAAGCCGCGACGGCTCGAATTGACACGAGTCATCAGAATCACCTCTCAGGAGTCGGGACGGTATCTTGAAAATCGCATTCGTGTCGCGATTGTCGTCGACACGCGGCATGTTCGGGGGTTCAACGGCGCACCAATGTAGTCGCCCGTACACTCTTCGTCACGGCGTTTTAGGAACCGAGGTCGAGCCATCGACGCGGCCCAATTCGCTTCTCGCCGCGCCTCTCGCGGCCAGTTCCGAGTCGCGCCTCAAGCAACTCGTTCCCTCATCTCTTTCGATCGCCGAGGTTTTCAGGGCCGACGGCGCTGAGGCATAATCGACAACGCGGCGACGCGACGCGCCCGGGAACTCGCGCGGCGTCGCGTCGCCGATCTCGTCGACACGCACCTTTCAACTCGAGCCAGTTTGATGCGGATATATCGCTCGGTCACGGTCATGCTACTGGTCGCCTCGCTGGCCACGGTTGGAGTCGTCTGTACGAGCTCCAACGCGTCGGCTCAAACTCTCACCGGGCAATTGCAGGGTGAGCCGATCGAGGACCTGATCGCTCAAGCCCGTGATCGCGGAGACCCGGTGAAGGGCGCGATTCTGTTTGCTCAACCCTCGCTTGGCTGCGCGAGTTGCCACGCGAGTGGGAGCGATAACGCCGTCGGTCCCGATCTTTCACTGCTGCCGCGCGACCGCTCCGATGAATCGTTGGTGCAATCGCTGCTCTATCCCTCGCGCGAAATCGAGCGCGGGTTCGAGACGACGATCATCGAGACGTTCGATGGGGGTTCGTTGTCCTTGCGTGTGCTCGAGCGAACCGCCGAGCGGATCACGGGGCGCGAGATCGTCGCGCCGTTTCGACAAGTCGTTGTCGAGATGGCGGATGTCGAGTCGATTCAGAAGAGCCGCACGTCGTCGATGCCTGGATCGCTCCCCGATCAACTCAAGGATCGACAAGAGTTTCTCGACGTCGTGCGGTATCTGATGGAGCTGCGAGATGCCCAGCACGACGAATCGATAGCCCGACCGACGACCGAACAACGCGAGCTCGATCCGCGCGTTCGAGGCCTCGTGCTGCTCGATCGCCTCAACTGCCGAGCGTGCCATGCCGTGGAATCTTGGGATCTCGCCAGTGCCTTGGTCGTGACTCCCTATCAGCCGCCTCGTTTGGAACGCGTGGGGAGTCGGATTGATCCGGAGTACCTCGAACGGTTCCTGCTCCATCCCGCCGAGGTGAAGCCAGGCACGACGATGCCCGCGCTGCTCGGCGAACTGCCCCCGGACGAGCAACCTCAGGCGGCACGGGAACTCGCTCACTATCTCCGTTCGCTCGATGAGGAGCCCTTTGAGCGAACAGGGCTGGATGGCGAACAGGTGATTCGTGGCCAGGAGCTGTTTCATGAAGTCGGTTGCGTCGCCTGTCACTCGCCGCGTGATGACCAGGGGCACGAATTGCCGCTCGCCGATAGCGCCCCGCTGGGATCGCTTGGACAGAAGTACAGCGTCGAATCATTGGCCGCCTTTCTCGAGCAACCCCACGAGGTGCGTCCCGCGGGGCGTATGCCCGACCTGCAACTCGATCACTTCGAGGCATTAGCGATCGCCCATTATCTGGCTCAGGATCAGCCGGCGGAGGTCGGCGAGAATCGGCCGATTGATCGGGAGCTTGCGGAGCGCGGACGCGGTCGATTTCAAATGCTCGGCTGTGCCGACTGTCATGGACTTGTCGAGTCACTTCGGACCGAGCCCATCGCCATCGCCGCCACGAACCGTGGTTGCCTTGGGGACGCGACGGGACCGTGGCCCCACTACTCGATGACGGATGATGAGCGGGAGTTGCTGACTCAGGTATTGACCGCGCCCACGGAAGATCTCACTTCGGCGCGAAGCGTGGTTGAGTTCGGTATGGCGAGCTTGGACTGTTTCGCCTGCCATGCGCGTGACGGACTCGGAGGCGTCTCGCTCGAGCGGGATTCCTACTTCCAAACCGCCGACTTTAATCTGGGGCCGCAGGGACGCATGCCACCGAATCTCAGCGCGGTAGGCAACAAGCTGCGCCCGGAGTGGTTGCGCCAAGTGTTGGTGAGTGGCCGTTCGATTCGACCCTACATGAAGACTCGGATGCCTCGCTTCGGCGCCCACAACGTCGAAGCGCTCGCGAACCTCATGACCACGGTCGATGACCTTCCCGACCGCGAGTATGCCGAGCCGGCCGATCGACAGGAGACTCGCAAGGTGGGGCACGAGCTTGCCGGAAACACGGGGCTCAACTGCATCGCCTGTCATACCTTTCAGTTGAATCCTTCCGAGACGATGTCGGCCGTCGATCTCACGGAGATGGCCGAGCGATTGCAACGCGATTGGTTCGAGGACTATTTGCTCAGTCCCCAGCGCCTGAGTCCCAATACGGTGATGCCATCGTTCTGGCCGGGCGGCCGGGCGATTCGTCCCGAAATTCTCGAGGGCGATACCGGGCGTCAACTGGAAGCGTTGTGGATCTACTTGGAGGAAGGACGCCAGGCCAACGTGCCGCGCGGTTTGAAACGCGAGCCGATCGAGCTGTTGGCGAGCGATGAAGCGGTGATGCTCCGCCGCTCGTATCCGGACGTGGGGAAACGAGGGATCGGAGTCGGATATCCTGGCGGCGTGAATCTGGTTTTTGACGCCGAACAATTGCGGCTCGCCTTGTTGTGGCAAGGTGGATTCGCCGATCCCGCCGGAGTCTGGCGGGGACAGGGGCACGGAACCGTGCGGCCGCTGGGGCGGGATGTTCTGCGACTCGCGGCTGGCCCAGAATTGAGCTTCGCGGCTCGACCTTGGTCGCCCGAGGACGGGCGTCCATCAGGTTATAGCTTCCACGGTTATCAACTGGATGAACAACGTCGACCAACGTTCCGGTACGAATTCGCCGGCCTCGACGTGACCGATTATTCGCGCGAGGAGCTTGGGAGCGACGACCGACTTGGTTTGCAACGCACGTTGACCATCGCGGGTGAGCTGCCCGATGAGGCGATCGTGTTTCGGCTGGCGCGAGGAGGGCAAATCGAGTCTCGCGACGGAAGTGAATTCGTCGTGGATGGTCGTTTGCGGATTCAACTCCCGGCCGAACTCAAGACCGAGATCGTCGACGTTGGTGACGAGCGGGAACTGCGCTGGTTGCTCGATCGGTCTCAGCTCGATCGGCCTTGGCGGTTGTATTACTGGTGGTGAACCTACGGACGTTCGACGGCGTGGTACGGAACGCTCTCCCTCGCGGCGGGAGTTCCGAGCCAGGAGAGTTCGCGAGTCGTCCGACGACGGCGCCTGTTAGTTCGTCGTGTCCCCTGTATCGAGTGAAGAGTGATCGAATGATGCGTTCCATGATCGGCGGTCTGGCTCTCGGTTTGCTCGCCTTGTCCTCCTCGGCCTTGGCTCAACCGCTCGGTGAGTATTGGGGGACGGCCGAGCGGGAGGATCGGTACTACAAGATCGTTGATCTGCCGATCCCCGATGAGCTCGCCTTGGAGGCGGGAAGCTTCGAGGTGTTGCCCGATGATCGGCTCGCGATCGGTACGCGGCGCGGCGATATCTTCTTGGTCGACGGGGCGTTCGATGAGTATCCGGTGCCAACCTTTCACCGTTTCGCGAGTGGACTCGATGAGCTGCTGGGACTCTCGTATCGCGATGGGGCGTTCTGGGTCTGCCAGCAAACCGAGGTCACGCGCATTCGCGATCTCGACGGCGATGGACGAGCCGATGACTTCGAGACGCTCAGCGATGTTTGGGGCTTCAGTCACTATCACGAGTTCGCCTTCGGCTCGAAGCCGGATGCCGAGGGGAACATCTGGGTCGCGCTCTGCTTGAGCGAGTCGTACCGTTCGAAGGTGCCGTACCGCGGTTGGTGTCTCAAGGTCACGCCCGACGGTCGAACGTTGCCGGTGTGCAGTGGCATCCGCAGTCCTTGCGGCATCGGACCGAATGAGCATGGCGTGATGTTCTATGCCGAGAGCCAAGGTCCGTGGAACGGATCGTGTTCACTCAAGGTCCTCGAGCAAGGCGGCTTCATGGGGCACCCGGTGAGTTTCAACTGGTACGATCTCACCGACGCGCTCGGGCCTCGCCCGACGGAACCGGAAAGCGGTTCACGCTTGTTGATCGAGAGTCAACGCGTGCCGCAGTTGGTCCCTTACGCGGTGGTGTTTCCCTACATCCGAATGGGGCGTTCCATTTCTGGCTTCACCGTCGACCGGACGGGCGGCAAGTTTGGTCCCTTCGAGGACCAGATCTTCATTGGTGATTTCAGTTTGAGTGTCGTGATGCGAGCGACGACCGAACAAGTCAACGGCGTTTGGCAAGGCGCTTGCTATCCGTTTCGCGAGGGCCTCGCGACCGGCTTGCTTGCTTGTGAGTTCACTCCGCAAGGCGATCTCATCCTGGGAGGCACGAATCGAGGCTGGCCGGTGCGCGGTCCCCTCCCCTACGCGCTTCAGCGTCTCGACTGGACGGGACTCACTCCGTTCGAGATCAAGAGAATCACCGCGGCTCCCGATGGTTTCGACGTCGAGTTCACGTTGCCGGTCGACCCGGTCATCGCCGCGAGGAACGACACCTATCGGCTGGGCACGTTCACGCATATTTACCAGCAAGGCTACGGTAGCCCGGAGGTCGATCAAACGACGCCGCGAGTGACTCGCGCCGACGTCTCGGCCGACGGGTTGCGTGTGCATTTGACGGTCGATGGGTTGGTGCAAGGACATGTCCACGAGTTTGACTTGGGGCCGCTCAAGTCAGCCGAGGGTGAGTCCTTGTTGCACATCCACGCCTACTACACGCTCAATGAAATTCCGCGTGAGCCGTAGAGGCTTGATCCGCGATTGAAGGTGACGCTGACTCCGATCGCGAGGCGCGCGATTTCATCGTTGCTCCTTGACCGCCACGCTGACCATGGAGACGGGGAGAACGATGTCTCACGAACCACTTAGTCGACAACTGCTGTTTGGCTTCATCGCCTTCCAGCATGGCCTTCTCGACAAGACTCGGTTTCTTTCGGCGATCGACCAGTGGCTACGCGACAAGTCGGTCGACTTGCAGGCACTTTTTCGATCGCTGGGAAACTTGAACACCGAGGAAGTCGAGCTGCTGAATCGTTTGGTCGATCTGCATCTGCGTCGCCACGGCGACGATGTCGCCGCGAGCCTGACAGCGCTGGGTGGAGTCGATGAGCTCTTGGGGGAATTGACCCAACGGAGCGATCCCGATCTCAGTGTCACGATTCCGGGTCTGGCGAGCGGGACCCACGGAGATCGGGGGCAGGCGGTGTTTCTGACGCATCGCGGGGGGACATCCCGCTTCCACATCGTGCGGCCTCATGCGCGCGGTGGACTGGGCGAGGTGTTTCTGGCTCAAGATAGCGAACTGAATCGGCAAGTCGCGCTGAAGGAGATTCAAGAGTGTTTCGCGGATAACCCGGAAAGCCGTCGGCGCTTCGTGGTCGAGGCCGAGGTCACGGGGGGCCTCGAGCATCCTGGCATCGTGCCGGTGTACGGGTTGGGGCAATACGACAATGGCCGACCCTATTACGCGATGAGGTTCATCCGCGGCACGAGTTTACGAGACGCCGTCGACGCGTTTCATCGTGGTGAGCGGAGGCCGCTAAGCGACCCGCTGGCACCGACCGAATTGGACAGTTCGACGGTCGACGCGAAGCTGAGCGAGACGCGGACCGAGCTGGCGGAGGAAACGGGTTGGCGATCGGTCGATATGGAAACGACTCCCGTTGATTGGGTCGAGAAACCCGCGCGACCGGCGGCGACAGCGCGCACGGTGGGCGACGCGCCGATTTCGTTTCAGTCGGTCGAGTTTCGCCAACTGCTCGGTGCGTTCACGGATGTGTGCAACGCCATCGAATACGCTCACTCGCGCGGAGTCCTGCATCGCGATATCAAGCCGGCCAATATCATGCTCGGGCGTTATGGCGAGACGTTGGTGGTCGATTGGGGGTTGGCCAAGTTGCGAGCCGACGGTGAGGCGGCCTCGTCGCTCGACGAGCCAAAACTCGTGGCTTCCTCGGGGAGCGGCAGTGCTCCCACGCAAACAGGAAGCGTGGTGGGCACGCCCGCGTTCATGTCTCCCGAGCAGGCGGCCGGCAAGGTGGACGGCATCGACACCACGGCCGACGTCTATTCGCTCGGCGCGACGCTTTACTACGTGCTCACGGGGAGGCCACCGTTCTCGGGCGAGACGATCTCGGAGTTGTTGATTCGGGTTCGCGCGGGCAAGTTGCGGCCGCCTCGAGCCGTAAGGCGAAACGTGCCTCGGGCACTGGAGGCGATTTGCTTGCGGGCCATGGCGCTGCGTCCGCGGGATCGATACGCCTCGTGTCGCGAACTGGCACAGGACATCGATCGATACCTAGCGGACGAGCCAACGGTGGCATTCTCCGAGCCCTGGGTGTTGAGGGCGCGGCGATGGTCTCGCAAGCATCCACGCAGTCTCGCCGCCCTGGCGGCGACCGTGTTGGTGGGACTGACCAGTGCGATCGCGATTTCGGCGATCGTGGCCGATAAGAACCGTGAGTTACAAGGAAAGAACGAGGAGCTGACGCAACGCGGTATCGAACTGCTCGCGGCCAACGAGCGTGAAGTGGAGGCTCGCAAGGAGGCGGAGGCGAATGAGCTCGCCGCCCGACAACAGAGTCAGCTCGCGCTCACGACACTCTCCAGCGTGATCCGCGACATCCAGGGCGGATTGAAGGGGACGGCCGGAGGAGGTGAGATTCGGCGGCGACTGCTGCGCACGAGCCTCGATAGTCTTTCGTTGTTGGCGACCGAGTTCGTCGACGAGACAAGTGTCGAACGGAGCACTTGGATCGCGCTCAACGACATGGCCAATGTGATCTCTCGCTTCGGCATTGAAGCGGATGACGCCGTGCTCGAGCGGCGTTTGGTCGAGCAGTTAGGTGACGAGCAGCAGTCGGCGGTCGAGCTGGCTCGGATGTTCCACCAGCGAGCCCTGGAGATCGCCGAGCGGCTCGCCGACCAAGATCCTGACAACCTCAGGCTCCAACGCGACATCGCGATTTCGCACGACTTGCTGGGACATGCCGATCTATTGCTGGGGCGGCTCGATGAGGCTTTGCGGCACTTCGAGCAGGGGCTCGAAATCCGCCAATCGCTGAGTGATAGGTACATCGACGAAGCCGATCGCGATCGCGACTTGGGAGACTCGTACTTTTACTTGGGTCGAGCCCAGCTCTGGTTGGGTGATTCCAGCGCGGCACTGACTTACTGGGAAGAGAGCCTCGCGGCGTGGCAGCGCCTTCAGGCGACCGCTCCCGACGATCCGGTGATTCGCTCGAATCTGGCCCTCGCCTATGAAGTTCTTGGCGAAGCGCAACGGCAAGTGGGCGCGACGAGCCGAGCCAAGGAATCGGCCGAGGCGTCGCTTGCCATTCACCTGGAGTTGGTCGCCGCGGCTGGAGCCGATGTCGGACGTCGCATGTCTCTCTTCCGCGCGTGGGAAGACGTGAGTGAGATGCAGCAACAGTTTGGCGAGATCGTCAACGCCCGCGAGTCGGCCGAGGCGGGATTGGAGATCATGCGGGAGCTTTCGGCCGCCGATCCTTCCGACGAGGACATTCAAGAACGGTTCGCGTCCGCGCTGGCTCGATTGGCCGATGTTCAGTCCCAAAGCGCGCAGCTCGGCCTCGCGCTGGAGAACTATCAGGCCTGCCTGGCGATTCGTCGACGGTTGGTGGAAGTCGATCCGTCCAATCGAAACTCGCAACGCAACCTAGCGATCGCGCTCGATGATGTCGCGTTAGCGCTTCAGCGTTCGGGCAACCCACGGCAAGGGCTGGAGATCGCTCTCGAAGCTTTGGAACTTCGCAGGGAGCTCGCGGATATCGACTCGACGGATCTCAAGGCTCAGCGAGATCTGTCGGTCAGTTTGGTCAACCTGGGTGAAATCTGGTTGCAGCTGGGAAACACGAATGAAGGCTTGTCGGCGTTCCAGGAGAGCCTTTCCGTTCGGCGATTGATCACCGAGCTCGATCCTGCCAACGCTCAAGCTCAACGCGACCTCGCCATCGTCCTGCATAAGATCGGGGAGTTTCATCTGCTTCAGCGCGATCTGGCCGCGGCGAAAACCGCGTGGGAAGAATGTCTGACCATCAATCAGACACTATTCGCCGCCGACAAGGAGGGCGCTCAGGCTAGGCGTGACCTTGCCATCGCTTGGGATGCGATCGGCGACTTGCGAGGCGAGATGCGACAGGCACAGGCCGCCCGCGAGGCTTACCAAGCGAGCCTCGAGATGCGTCAAGCGTTGGTCACGAGCGATGAGACGGACACTCAAGCCCAATTGGACTTGTCCAATTCATACGAACGATTGGCCAATCTCCTGCAGCAAACGGGGCAGGTACAAGAGTCATTGCCGCTCTACGAGAAAGGGTTGGAGATTCGAGAGTCGTTGGTAGCGATCGATCCCGAGGACATGCGGGCCGTGCGGGGCCTCTCCTTTCTTTATCTGGCGCAAGGCGCGGCCTTCGGACAGCTCAATCGAGCGGAGGAGGCGTTGGAAGCTTTCAAGCGAGCGTTGGAGCTTCGCCAGCGTCTGGCCGATGCCAATCCCGGAGACGCGCAGGCCCAACGAGATCTCGCGAATCTTCATTTGCAGATTGGCTATTGGCACATGAAGCGACGTGATCTCGAGCAAGCGATCGCGTCCTACGAACAGTGTGTCGCGGCGCGGCGGGCGTTGGCTGAAGCCGACGAATCGGACGTCGGAGCCAGCCGTGATCTCGCTTCGGCGTACTACTACCTGGGT
>JAGQPS010000184.1:7105-10190 GCA_020426595.1 Planctomycetales bacterium | reverse complement strand
CTCGACCGGTCCGCCGATGATGTTCTCTTGCTTGGTCTCGTTGGCGTTCTCGCGACGCTTGTCGACGATCGCGAGCGATCCGCCCAAGCGCTTCATGTGCCCCACGGCCCGCTTGATGCTCCCCTCGTCCGGACTCACGACCACCAAGTCGTTGGGAGACCAGTTCTGTGATTTGAAGTGCTTGGTCAACACCTTGCCGGCATACAAGTGATCGACCGGCACGTCGAAGAAACCTTGGATCTGTGGAGCGTGTAGGTCCATGGCGAGCACTCGATCCGCGCCGGCTCGCGCGATCAAGTTGGCGACCAACTTGGCGGTGATCGGCACCCGTCCCTCGTCCTTACGATCCTGTCGAGCGTAGCCGAAGTACGGAATCACGGTCGTGACCCGAGCCGCGCTCGCCCGTTTGCAAGTGTCGATCATGATGAGCAATTCCATCAAATGATCGTTCACCGGCGGGCTCGTCGGCTGGATCAGGAAAACATCCCGTCCGCGCACGTCCTCGATCTTGCAATGAAACTCACCATCGGGAAACGTGCTCAGCGTGCACTCACCGAGGTTGAGATTGAGAAACTCACAGATTTTTCGGGCGAGCCCAGGATTGGCTCGTCCGCTGAAGATCTTCAGCTCTTTCATTGTCGCGAGAGTTTCTCCAATTCGGCCTCGACCAACGCCAACTCATCGACCGTGTTGACGCTCAAGGCCTCGCAAGGTTCCAGCACCGGCAACGCATCGACCGGCCCGCCATCGGACAAGAGAATGCTGGGGCAATCGGTGAGATAGTACTCTTGTTGAGCGTTGTTCGCCTGGAGCCGATCCAGCGCGCTGAGCAGCGCGGCGGCCTCGAAGACGTACGTGCTCATGTTCACTTCATTGATCGCGAGTTGCTCGGGAGTCGCATCCTTTTGCTCAACGATCCCGACGAAGGCCCCGGCACCATCGCGAACGATGCGACCGAGTCCGGTGGGGTCGTCCTTGAGCAAGGTACCGAGCAGACATTTCGGGCGTCCTTGAGCATAGGCGTCCAGCAGTCGACGGAGGCTCGCGGGACGAACCATCGGTGAATCGCCAGCCAACACCACGACGGGCCCATCATGTTCGGCGATCGCGGCTCGAGCCATCATGACGGCATGGCCGGTTCCGAGTCGTTCGGTTTGGTGAACGAACTCCACTCCCGCTCGACCACCCAGCTCTTCCTCCACCAACTCGGCTCGATAGCCCACCACCACGACCTTGCGAGTCACTCCGGCGAGTTCCAAGGCATCGAGCACCCAGTCGACCAACGGGCGCCCCGCGGCTCGGCACAACACCTTGGGCAGGTCAGACTTCATTCGAGTCCCTTGGCCGGCCGCCAAAATCACGGCCATCGGCTCGCTCATCGTCTTCCCCAACATGTCTTAGGAGGATCTAGCATCGGGCGCTGAGGCCCCTAGGGCTCGCGGTTCGCCCATCGACAAACTTCCATTGTCGCATACACCCGCGACGCCGCAAGGTCGCGTCTGGCAGAGAAGAGAGCAGGAGGTGGTAGAGCAGGAGAGCAGGAGAGCAGGAGAGCAGGGGAGCAGGAGACGGGATAGCAAGAGACAGGGGAGGGCTGACGGATTTTTGTGGGAGTTTTCCGCGGCCTTGGAGGCCCTCTCGGGGCGACGCGACATTAGGCGACTGATTTTTCGGTTGTGAAAGGGCCGCCCCATCACCATGAATCCATCGAGCCTCCGAGAAGTTCCGTCTGGGACGAGAGACCGGCCCAATGCAATTCGCCCGAATCGCGAAGTCCCCCAACGGCCGCTGCCTAGCCGTTGGGGTGGAACCGCAAGGAAAGGGGCATCCAACCTCCCTTACGCCAGAATCGGCAACACCTTGTGCTGGAGCCCGCCGGTCACGTGCACCTGACGATCGGCATCGACAAACACATCGACTTCGCTCCGAGCGCCAAACTCGGGCAAGTAGATACCCGGCTCGATCGAGAAACAGGTCTCGGGCAACACGAGCCTCTCCTCACGCGTCTCGAGGTTGTCCATGTGAGCCCCGTTGCCGTGAGTCTCCTGACCGATGTTGTGCCCCGTGCGATGAATGTAGGCATCGCCATAGCCAGCCGCTTCGATCACGTCCCGGGCCGCTTGGTCGACTTCCCACCCCTGCAGTTCACGTCCCGCGGCCATCGCGTCTCGCACCAATTGGATCGAGGCGTCACGAGCCGCGGCGACGATGCCAAATACCTGCTCGAATCGTTCGGGAACCTCGCTCCCCATGAAACCAACCTTGGTCAAGTCGCTATACACCGCGCCGGTTCGCTTGAGCTTGGACCAGAGATCGATCAACACGAAGTCTCCCTCGCGGATCTCACTATCGGCTCCACGCACGGGAGCGTAGTGCGGGTCCCCGGCATGTGCGTTCACGCCAACGATCGGCGGATGATAGGTAGTCAGGTTGTTGCGTTCAAAGTGATCCATGATGAAGTCTTGCACGTCGGTCTCGCGCAAGATCTTCCCGGCTCGAGTCGACGAGGCGATGAACTCCCACGCAAGATCGAACGCCTGTTGATTCAGCTTGTCGGCCTCCAAATGCATCGCCCACTGCTCGGGCGTCCAGCGCGCCTCGAAAAACTGAATCAGGTCGCCCGAACTACCCACCTCGACTCCGGTGGCTCGCACCTGCTCGATCGTACCGCCGTCCACGCGCGAAACATAAGGATTGCCTCCACGCGGAGCGTACTCCATCGCGATCTTGCCTTGCCCTTGCAGCATTCGCGCCAGCTCGGCCTCGAGCTCTTGCCAACGCAGGTAAACGCGTTTCTCGCCCGGCAGGTGATCCAGCACCCCCGTTTCGATCCGATGCACCAAGCGAACGGGCTCGCCGGAGGCCGGAATGAAGTAGAACCAGCGGCGCGAGAAACTCGAATCCTCAGGAAGTCCCGCGACTCGACAGGCCAACACGTTCGAACGACGAAAGTCGTACAGCAGCCAGCCGTTGAAGCCGAATCGTCCGATCGCTGATTGCACCTGGGCCAAGTCGAACATGACGGTTTTCCCCTGCGTGAAGTGTTTCTCGGTCGCGGCCTTCGTTTCTATCCGCCGCGAGCTTG
>JAGQPS010000184.1:0-7006 GCA_020426595.1 Planctomycetales bacterium | reverse complement strand
CCCGTCGACCGGAGGGCGGGCGTTCAATCCGCCGACGTGATCGCGAGCAACCTCGCCACCACTTCGGCTCCGTCCACCGTATCGTCCACCGCCATCCAGCGCTGCGAGCCCTCGCCGAGCGACCGGACCTCGATGCGCCAAGCGCCCGGCGGAACATCCTTGGCGGCGACTTGCAGGAGGAACACTCCGGCGGTGTCTTCGTCGCTTCGCCAAATCGGCAAATAGATCAACCGTGAATCGTTCGATTCGCTACTCCACTGAGTGACTTCGGCGTCGACATCCAAGCGCAACGTTCGCGGTTCCACCGCTTGAGGAGGCCAGACGCGCAGCTCGAACCCTTCGGTCTTGGGCTGGCCGCGCCACCCCAAGCCGCCAGTGAAGGCGAGTACCACCGAAGAATCGGTCGCCGGAATCTCGGGTGTCTCCCAGCTCAGGGACTGGTTCCGATCGGTCTGCCGCAGGAACGCACGGTCGCGAGTACTGCCGAGCAGGTCGTACCAGGACGATCGCTTTGGCTGTTGAGTCCAGCGAGCCCAGGCGGCGTGATACGGTCGCGAGGCGACGCATTCGGCGAAGGCGGGCCAAGCCGGTGCCTCGGTGAGTTCGGGCGCGAGCGATTCGAGGCGTCGTCGCCACTGGGTGGGCGAAAGCTCGAAGCGAAACTGCGAGGCGGGCGGAGCCTCGCGAGCCTCCCATTCCGCACCGAGCAACGCGCGGACACCATCGACGATCGTCGTCTCCACTTCGAGCGAGAAACGGCTCGGTCGATCGTAGTAGACCATCGAGAAATCCGACTCGTAGCCCCCTTCGAGCAAGACCCGGCGGCTCGGGATGTAGCAAGGGACATCATTGGCCCAGCCGTGGATCCAGAGTCGCTCCCAGTCGCACTCGCTCTTAAGCCGGACGGCGTAATCGACCGTTACTTCTCCCGGCAGAAAGACCATCGCCAACTCGTCGCCAAATCGCCAAGCCACGAGTTCGTAATCCAACGCCGCTGGTAATGTCTCGCCCGCATCGAGTCGCGCCAACATGCGCCGCGCCCGCGTTGCCTCGAAACCACCTCGCGCGACTTCCCGCTCCCAGAACTCCCGCTCCGGCACCTGATCAAAAGCGAGTTCGACTCCGTGTGACGAGGCGGATGGAACAACGGTTAGGGGGCGACCGCCGAGCGGCAGCAAACGAGCGACTTCGTCCGCGATCTCCCGACCATGCTGCTCGGCAAGCTGTGCGGAACCACCGGGCTGCGGTCCCACATCGGCTCCACAACCGATCGAGATCAGCGCCACGCAATCGGGATGAGCCGACTCGATGGCCAGTGCCGCGCAGCCGGCCCAATCACCCGCGACACGATTGACTCCGCCAAGCGTCGTGCAGTGACACGCGTAGGTCGTCCAGATCGCCACCGGCGCGCCGCTCGAGTCGCGAGCGACAAGCACCGGCAAGGCATGGTCGACCGGGGCCTCGGGCTGCAAACCAAAGCCCGACCAAACCCCGTCGATCATCACGCGCCGATTGCCTCCAAAACTCACCTCGCCCTGAGACCATTGCATGGTCGCGGGTTGCTGTCGCTCCACGGCCTGCTGGACGACTCGCCGAACCTGCCCGACGAGGAAATCGGCATAACGTTGAGCCGCTTCGTCTTGAGCCGCGGTGGATCGCTCGGCCCACAGCACCGGCGCATAGCCGGGGAGGGCGGGGGCGTTGTGGGTGTGAGTCGAGAGGATCACCACGCGGTCCCGCGGGGTCACTTGAGCCGCGACGAGGTCCGCCTTGATTCGCTCGGCCAACTCCCCTGGGACGCCGCAGTTGTCGATCGTCACCGCCACCATGGGATTCGGCGAACCGATGGCGATCGCCCGTGCGAACAGCGGCTGATCAACGCCTTCGGATGCTTCGGTACGATGACCATAACCGGCCAGGATCACCGGCTCCCGTGGAGTGATCTCGACCCGCGCCGCGCCGACCAGCAGCGAGTCCTCCACGGGCACCTCGGCTCGACAAACCTTGACGCCCAGAGTCAGCGTCGCCGCGACGAGCAAGATCAACATGCCGGTCGAGCCACTCAGTCGCGGGCGGTACCCCGGCGCTGCGTTGACGTCGCGGTGGACTCGCCAGAGCCTGATGCGCGGCTCTGACTTTCGCGCTTTGACATGCGTTCGCATCACTCGAACACCTCCGCGTCGCGTGGTCGATGAATGGATGAGCCAAGAAACGAATCGAGGCAGGCTTCAAAGGAAACCTGCCTCGCGATTCGTCGAATCAGTTCCGCGTCAGAAGCGGGAGGTTCACTCCGCTTCCTCGGGCAACCATTCCTGCAAGATCGCTTCGCGTTCCTCGGCGGTTCCCGTGGCGAGCGTTTCCGCCTTGTCCGCGTCACCGAGGATCGACTCGTAGGCCGAAATCAAATCGGCATCGTTGATCAGCGATTCCTTGTGGAAGTACTTGATCTCGGCCAGGGCCGGCAGAATCTCGTCCGGCACACTGGAGACGATCGAATCGACTCGAGCCTTGGCTTGTTCGGCCTCGAGCGCAGGCAGATCGGTGAGGCCGAAGCCTTTCTGTTCCGCCAGCTCAAACAACTGCTCAATTCCGGTCTCGATCGGCTCTCGCCCGCGTTGACTCTCGGTCCAGACGGTCACACTGTTGAGCGGCCGGGTCTTGGCGATCACCAGGTCCTTATTGTCCTCGGCGTTCACGTTGAACATGTAGACCGTGGTGACATTTCGCTCGAGCCCCGTTGAAGCGACGACGCTGATTGCCGTGTCGTACAGGATGAGGATATCCAAACCGGCATCCTTGGCATCCTCGATCAACGAGGTCTTTCGTCCCTTGCCCAACCAAACGATACCCGGAATCAGCTGATCGGATTCTGGGTCGCGCGGAATGGCGCTACCGCCACCCGCCGGAGCATTCTGTCCGTTGCCTGGCCCCTGGAAGGTCTGACCACCGCCGGCACCGACCTGCACGCCCATCGGATTAAAACCAGCTCCTCCCGGACCAGACGAACCGCCGGGGAATCCCATCGTGCGATTGCTCGTCGCGGGCTGGCGGGGCCAATCAACCGAGATGTCCTTCAGGAAGGTTCCAAACGGAGCATCGCGGCTGGTGCGCAGATCCTGCAATTCGGCGACCAACTTCTCGCCGAGCTCACCGGTGTAGTACTGGTACTGGCCTAGCGGATCGCTTGGTTCCTCACCACCACCTCCGCCATTGCCACCGAAGCCCGGAGGCGAAAGCGAGGAGGTCGTGGGGGCTCCACCGCCCAACGCCGCACCTTCGCCGGTCGGGCCGGAGCGGCCACCGTTGCGATTGTTGCCTTCACCCGGCGTCACGTTCGGTTGGGAACCAATCGTCGGCGGGGCGCCCTTGAGATTCCCCGACACCTCGTACTCGATCGCCACGCCGATTCGCAGCGCGGAGTGAGGCAGGTTCGTTGGTGTGAAGAGTCGCAGATCGTTGTCGCCTTCGCCGTCGGGATCAGCGACAAACCACGCGTACATGTATTGGAAGCCGTCCTCGTCACGCCCTCGTTGGAAGGCGAGCTCGGACTTCTCCTTCAAGTTCTTGGGCTCGGGAATGGCGGGTGCCTGAGCCTGATTCGGACCGCCTGGGCCACCGGGATAGCCTGGCGGATAGCTCATGGGTCCCGTGGGGCCACCCGGTCCGGAACCGCCGGGTCCTGAACCAAATCCAGGCGGTGGACCGCCCGGCCCAAACGGAATGCCCTCACCAACCGAGGCAGTGCTCGCACCGCCACCTTGTTCTTGACCGCCCGGTCCGCTTTGCGGCGTTCCGCCGCTGTTTTCTCCACTGGTCGCTCCACCACCAGCACCGACTTGCACGCTCGTCGGGTTGCCAGGAAGCGGGGCTCCGGAGCCAGGGAAGCCAGGACCGCCAGGTCCCGACTGCGGGCCACCCGGACCACTTTGAGGTCCGCTCGTGCCACCTGGGTATCCGCCTGGAGGATAAACAACGCCACCAGGACCACTTTGAGGACCACCCGGACCCGATTGAGGCCCACCCGGTCCACTTTGCGGACCGCTCGTGCCACCTGGGTAACCACCGGGCGGATAGTTCACGCCACCGGAACCACCTTGCGGACCACCGGGCCCCGACTGCGGGCCGCCCGGCCCGGACTGCTGGCCGCCCGGTCCACTCGCAGGAAATCCGGCCGCGCCACCCGAGCCCGTTTGGCCACCAGGCCCGGTCAACACCGACATGCCGGCCGGAGGTCCACTCGTGCCGCCCGGACCTCCCGGTCCACTTTGCGGTCTCGAGGAGGTGGTCGAACTCCCTCCGGGACCCACTTCCACACCCGTCGGGTCGCCCGGCAAGGGCACGGCTCCACTGCCACCGCCACCTCCCGGTCCGGATTGCGGACGGGGGCTGCTGCTGGGCGTCGCCGTCGACGATGACGACGGAGGAGAGGAACTCGTGTCGGCCGTTTCAGTCGCGACTTCACCGCCGCAGCCAACGAGCGTGACGAGCACCCCGCTGACGACTGTCAGGAGGAACGATCGACGCATCGGACACCTCACTACTTAGTTCTTCTGATTGGTGGAGCCACGGGAGCCAAGCACCCAGGAGACTCCCTAACATATCTGGCAGCGGCCATCGGACACCGCGGTCGATTCCAGTCACGATGACGCCCCGGGAACGCCATTGGGCTCGAGAACGCCATCCCTCGCTCAGACCGGTGACTTCGAGACGAAGACGTCGGAACGGAGGAGGAGGATTCGAAGCCGGCGTTTTAGGGGGACCAAGCCCGCATTGTAGCGCCGATGGTCAATCGACACCAGCGATTTTCGCCAAACTCCCAAGTTGCTGGAACCAATCGCGTGACCCATGGAGGCCAACGCTCGAGTTCCGTCATTCAACCGCTCCGGCCTGGGACGAGGTTTACTGCTTCAAGGTTCCCAAACTCGCTTCGATCGCGGCTGGAAAATTCAGCGAATCGGCGACTTGGCTCGGATACCGGAAAACGAAGATCAGGTGATAGTCGCCCACGGTTCGAGCATAGAAATGCAGCTGCCCTTCCAAAGTCTGCGGCTGGGGCGCGTTGTCGACCAGTTGAACCACGAAAGGTTGGGCCTGCGAGACACGCAGGGCTCGATAGTCCAGCGTGGAATCGTCGAGCGTGTCAACCGACAACGATTTCCAGCCCCCGGAATTCTCAACAATCGTGGCGAGCACCGTGTCGATGTCGGTTTCCACCGTCGTCAGGTCGGCCTTCTCCGTCGGAATCGCGATGAGATAGAAATAGATCGGCAGACGATCGCTGTTCTCGTTGGTGATGTATCGCTCGTAGGCGAGCCCGATCGGCAGTTGCATTCCAGGAGGAGCCGCGATTGAAGGCGGATCATTCGGTCCCAGTTTTCGGCTCTCGTTGTCGAAAATCATGGGCAAGCGAATCTGGGCGCCCACGTTGATCGTGCTGTTCCCTTCCGCGACCGGAGCGCCGCTGATCACGGTGCTGATTTCCAGCGATTGATAGTTGTTGAGGTAGGAGGCGTTCTCGCCACGCCGCTGGAGCTGCGGCAGACGCTCGGAATACCGACTCGAGTAGGTCCCCAGATCGCACCCCACCGACGTCAACAACAGAATCCCAACCGCGCCACGGAGAAAGGAGCGGCTGAACCAGGTCCGAGAGGTGGGTCGAGGCAGGTCGGCGGAGCCGAGAAGAGAACGTCGAGGCATCAACACACGACTCACGAGAAGAGGAAGTTATCGCGGCACGACCGAGCTGAAAAAAGGCTCTCGCATCGAGCCAATTGGGTCGGCGACCGCTCGTCGGGAATCTCAACCATCCCGCGCGCGGCCATGAAAAGTCGTTCGAGGCTCGATCAGCGGTCACCGGAATCCAAGGTCGATTCTGCTTGGCGTCACGCCGCGCTGTCAAGCATCGGCTCCATGACAAGCACCGCCGCTCAAGACTGGGCAGGCCCTTGGGACCCGCGGTGACACGCCACATGAGACATCGCGGCGCTCGGCTTGTCACTCCGGATTCTGGAGCCCTATACTGCGTGAGGAGAGGCGATTACCAGAAGGTTTTTGCTTCTCTTGCGACGCATTTCTCTCCGGCGATTCTCTTTCCCATCCGCCGTCCCTGGCGATGACTCTTGGATCCATCGCGTTGTTGGCTCGACGGATCGGGCAGGGTCGGTTCGACGGATCGGGCAGGTTCCCAGGATTGGGATCGGGTCATCGGCGCGGGCCAATGTGTCGTTCGGTCGTGTTCTCGGTCTCGATGCAGTGTTCTCGGTCTCGATGCAGCGACTCGACTTCCCGCACGGGACTTCCGACTTCCTGTCCGCTTAGGCGGCTCGGCGTTTTCCCATCCCTTGGGAGACTGATCCAACGGGCGGGGAGCCTGGCGGGTTTGGTTGTTCCCGTCACCGCCGAGGGACATGCTTCCGAGGTGACAACGGTCACTGGCGAAGCAAGCCAACGGCGAGCTGGCAGGGTGGATGGTCGCGGAGCGCGTCGGCCGCGTGGACTCGGTGAACCGGTCTTTGCCCTAACCGTTAATTGAATGGGTCACCCAAGGCATGGAATCGTCTCCTTCGACGTCTTTTCTCGTGCGTCACGAGTTTCTGTTGCGGCGGCTCCACTCCCTGTCGGGACTCATTCCCGTCGGCGCGTACATGATCGTCCACCTGTTGACGAACTCGCTGACGATGATGGGGACGGCTCCCTTTCAGAACGCGGTGTACCAAATTCACGCGCTCGGTCCCGCGCTGCCGCTGGTCGAGTGGGGCTTTATCTTCATCCCGATCTTGTTTCACGCGATCTTTGGTGTCGTGATCATCTTCACGGGCCGCTCGAACGTCGCCCACTACGGCTACGCCGCCAACTATCGCTACGTGCTGCAACGCATCACCGGCATGATCGCGTTGGTGTTCATCTTCCTGCACGTGTTTCATCTCCATGGCTGGTTCCATTTCGATGCTTGGTTGGAGTCGGTCGCGAAGCCGCTCGGAGGCGCCCGCTTTAGCCCCTACAACGC
>JAGQPS010000183.1 GCA_020426595.1 Planctomycetales bacterium | reverse complement strand
AGATTTGATGTTGCGCTTTTCACGGTTCGCCCGAGTCGACCATGCCAAAAGCGTGGCAAACCAAAGGAAACCCGAAGCGTAAGCGAGGGATTCTTCGATTTCCCAAACAAGCCATCAACCCGTTACGCCACCAACACTTCCGACTCGCGGTATTCCTGAAAGCGCAACATCTATGAGCGTCAGCGAGGGACTCTTCGACTTCTCGAATCAAGCCATCGACTCGATCCATCGCCAGCGATTCCAGCCCGGCTCCTCCACAAGATCGCAACATTGCGGATCGATCTCGGACCTTTCGGCCAGGCCATCGGCCGCTCCGTGCGGACGAGCCCATGCCGCCACTTTCTGGCACGCTGGTCGAGTTTTCCCGACCCGAAAAGTCGCGGCAGTTTGGGTGAACACCTCAAGAAACCGTTGCAACGCTCGCGCGGTCGGGGCATCCTACAAGCTCTCCCCAAGAGGTGATCATGCATCGCGCGAATGAACCAATAAAGGTAATCAGTCAAACACCTTTCCTGCGTCTCGTGACGATCGGGTCTTGGAGTTTCGTGCAGCGAGCGGGCACCTCTGGTGTCGTCACGGTCGTGGCGCGGACGCCCGAGGACGAGGTGCTGTTGGTCGAGCAATTTCGGCCACCCGTGCAGGCTCGGGTCATTGAGTTGCCGGCGGGGCTTGCCGGAGACATCGCGGGGTCCGAGGACGAGAGCCTTGAATTGGCCGCGCGTCGCGAGTTGCTTGAGGAAACCGGGTTCGAGGCCGAGTCGATGAAGCGACTCTTTTCTGGCCCGAGTTCCGCCGGTCTCACCGATGAGGTCATTACCTTTTTCTTGGCCGATGGGCTCAAGCAAGTCGGGCCGGGTGGCGGCGACGAGTCCGAGCGAATCGTGGTGCACCGAGTGCCGATGAAGGAGCTTGACGCCTGGCTCGCCGCGAAAGTCGACGCGGGTTGCTTGCTCGACGCCCGGCTCTTCTCAGGCCTCTATTTTCTTCGCGTCTCATCGGAGCGGACCTTCACCTGATGGCCGCGATGATTACTCCTTGACGCCTCCGACGCGAAGTTTTCCATGTGGCTGGCGAGTCTCGCTGTCCTGTCGGCCACCGCCGCCGCATGGAAGAAACCGTCGACACACGACGGGCTCTCTTTGTAATCTGTAGCACGCCGTCATCGATGATGGTGGGCCAAGTCAACAGAGAGTGGGGACGCCGATGATTGAGATTGCTTGTCCGCATTGCGGAGGCATCAATCGCCTAGACAGTAAGACGGCCGGAAATCGAGTCCCTTGTGGCGTTTGTCACAAGGAGTTCAAGGTGCCCGCGTCGCTGGGGTTGCTAAGCGGTGCGTCGGCTACCGAGGCTCCCGACCCCTCTCCGTCCCCTGCTCCGTACGCTTCTCCGGAAGCAGCCGCGCCCGAAGTCGACCTCTCGGTGGAGCCCGACTTGTGGGAGCCGGATCTTGATAGCGAGCCAAACGCGGCCACCCCGTCGACGCGTATCGACGAGACCGCGAGTGCCAAGCCCGAGGCTCTGACTTCGGACCTCGAGCCCCTCCCGTTTGATAGTTGGGACGAGAACCAAGAGCCCGAGTCGCGGCCTGCTCCAGGCAAACCATTGGCCTCGGATGAGACGGGCGCTTCGAGCGACGAGCCGCTTTGGCCGGAGGGGGGCGCGGGCCCGCGGGCTTATCAGGATCGAGCGGGCGAAGGTGCCGAGCCGGTGTACGACTCGGTCGAGAATCCGCTCAAGCTCGAGGGACTTTCCGATGCCAGTACCGATGACATTCGCGCCAAGTGCAAGGTTTGCGATTCGACGTTGTGGGTGAAGCGACACAAAGCGGGAACCACGGTGCTTTGTCCCGATTGCGGCAGCGAGGTGGCCGTCCCAGCGGCTCCTCCCGAAACAAAGCGTCCGGCCGGGCCCGTCGCTGGGCAAATCAGCTCTCGAGTCTTCGAGGGAGTCGAATCGGCCGGCGCGGAAGGCACGTCGGGGTGGCGCGAGAAGAAGGAGCTACCGGGCGAAAAATCCGAGCGGGCCAAGAAGTTCGAGCAGATCGAAGGGCAGAAACTCGTTCCCAAGACTCAACAGCGAAAATGGGGGCAAGCGCCGCCGCCTGAACCAGAGGTTTCCGCCAAGGAAGAATCGAAGGCCGACAACGAATCGACCGAACCGATCGATGAGCCACTCCACTTCGACGTCGACGACTGGATCAAGGAGGCGTTCAAGGTCATGGGGAGCTCTGGGTTCTGGTTCGGCATCTCCATGGTCTTCATCGGCTACGTGATTTATCTGCCGTATCTGTGGTGGTCGTTGGCCTTCTTGCCCGACGCTGAAGCGGGCATGGTGGTTCGCGGAATCGCTTTCGTGCTCACGCCGCTCGCCTGGTTGCCGACGATCGTCTCCAAGTCCGTCGTCGGAAGCACGATTACAGTCGATACCGCCAATCGGTGCCGGCGAATCGAGTCGTGGCCCGACTTGTCCCCGACAGGAATCTTGCCGGCCGTGCTGCTCTATATGATTCCCTACCTGGTATCGATATTCCCTGGCGTCCTGTTGATGCAGTTCACGATGGGGATCGGCATTCCCGCGTTCCTGGCCATTCCTGTCGCGATGTTGATCCAAGCGGTCATGTTCAGCCCCGTCTTTCTGTCGGTGCTCCGCAACGGATCGCCATGGCAAGTGTTCGATGCTCAAATCTTCGGATCGTTCACGACGCAGACGAAGGTTTGGTTAACCGGTTACGCCATGGTCTTGGCCCTTGCCTTTGTCGAGATACTCGCGGTCGTGGGGGCGCTGTTGTTTGGTCTTTGCTTCGCCATCCCTGCCGCGATCGTCGTGTCGATCTCGTGGGGACTACAGATGCGAGTCATTGGCATCCAGGGTCGCCGACTTGATTTTGGCTTTGATCAAACGGAGAAGTGAGTCGTTCGGAGCGCCAGGTTTGAAGTGCCGCGCGACCCTGGCGACCCGAATCACGGCGCCCTAGTCGTTCGAGCCATGTTTTTCGACGAGCTTAGCCGCCATTCCAGCGAGGCGTTGGCGAGCGGCCTTGGGAGCCAGCAATTCGGCTTCACCGCCGAGCTGCATGATCTTCGGCAAGACCTCGAGATCATGGGCCTCGGGGATCACGACCTCCACGCCCCCATCCTCGAGCTGGGTGATCTCCTGGTCGGGATGCCACGGCTCTTCCAGGACGAAGGGGGCGGCATAAGCCGAGAAGCGAATGCGGAATTTCGTGGTCTTACCCGCGAAGATGCCCATGCCTTGAGCCAGATGTTTGCGTACGTCGAAGTCGGCTGGAGGCTTGAACCACTCGTCCAGCGCCTCGGCCTTGCTGAATCGATCGAGCTTCCAGTGCCGGATTCGTTGCTCCGGGTCGGTCACCTCCTCGGCCGCCGCCACGATGTACAGACTCGATTGATAGATGACGACAGCCAGCGGCTCGATCCGCCGAGTCGTCAGTGGCTTGCCAAGTGAGCGATACTCGATCCGCACGATGCGATGTTCGTGGATCGCGCGATTCAACGTCGCGAGGATCCCCTGCTGCTTCTCGTAACTCTTGGCCGGTACTCCCAGCACATGCAGCACTTCGCGGTAACGTTCGTAATGGTTCATCACCGACTCGGGCAGCTCTTCCCGAATCTTGTTCCAAAACGTCTCGATCCCAATCCAAAAGCTCGTGCCCGCCAGTGGGTAGAGCAAGTCGCGGCTGAGCGAGAGGGCGATGAGTTCCGTGGCACTCGCGGCGATTCGGTAGGTCCCTTTCGCCTTGGGACCGAGTTTCCAAATCTTGCCTCGGGGAGAATCGTGGTTGGCGACGTCGATTCCCGCCGCCTGGAGCGCTTCCAGATCGCGTCTCACGCTCCGAGTGTGGAGCGAGGTGAGCCCCAGTTCCTCGACGAGGTCATCGCGCAGTTCCTCGAGAGTCTTGCCATATCGCACGCGCTCGAGGACTTGCAAGATCTTGTGTTGACGGATTAGCTGTTCATTGCGAGCCATGATGCTGGTGCTTGCTCCCAAGACGATGAATCACGACAACCATGACGGCCGACGAACGAACCCTGACAATGGAACGGAGTCGCGACGAGACCGAGCGAACCGGAGACCCGTCGATCGCCCTTCGACTGTACCCGAGCCAAAGTGGCTCGGCCAAGCGGGGACGACCTTGGAAAGTGATCGCCGTCGGACGGTCCGGATCGCGTGGGATGCGATCGAGAAAGGACCGCGATCGACCTTGGCCAACATGGCGTTCACCGCGAAAAATCGAGGAAATGCGACATGACCGTTGATCCGACTCGCCTGCCCGCCGACTGTCGTTTGGCGGTGGTTTGCCTGAGCGGTGGCATGGATTCGACAAGCTTGGCGCTCAACCTGTTGGCTCAAGGTTGTGAACTGGAAGCGGTGAGTTTCGATTACGGCCAGAAGCATTCGCACGAACTTCAGCGAGTCCGCCAGCAATTGTCGTACTGGAAGAACAGCGGCATCGAGGTCGTGCATCGAGTCATTGACTTGTCGAGCCTGGGGGCCGCGTTTCATTCCGCTCTAACCGATCCCAACTGGAAAGTCCCCGAGGGGCACTACGAAAGCGACTCGATGAAGCAGACCGTGGTTCCTAATCGGAACGCGATCTTTTCGTCGATCGCCTATGGCCTTGCTCTCTCGCTCGCCGATCGACGCAAGGAACTCGTGGCCATGGCCTTGGGGGTTCATGCGGGCGACCATGCGATTTATCCCGACTGTCGTCCCGTGTTCTACGAAGCACTGGAGCGCGCGTTCACGGTGGGCAATTGGGGGGCCGAGGGAGTCGCTTGGTACTTGCCCTACCTTCACGGTGACAAAGTGGCGATCCTGCAAGATGCTCGCATCAGCATCGAGCGGCTCGATTTGGATTTCGACACCGTCTTCCGAAATACGCTCACGTGCTACGAACCGGATGAGCGAGGGCGTTCGACGGGACGCACCGGTTCGGACGTGGAACGCATTCTCGCTTTTCACGCGTTGGGTTGGGTCGATCCGGTCGAGTACGTGGCGCCTTGGGAGGAAGTACTCGCTTGGGCCTTGGCATGCCAACGCGTGGACGAGTGAACGCCGCATGCCATCACCGATGCGTTTCCGTTCTCCAGCCCGCCAGTGACTCGGTCGCGTCAAACGCATCGGGGTAGTGGCGTAGGCTTGGCCGACCTCCTGGACGCCAGTCGATGCCCACCACGTCGTAGCGAATTCGCCAGTCGCCGAGTTCATGTTTCAGTACGTAACGTTCGGCGAAGAGAATAAGTCGCCGGCGCTTGGTGCGATCCACCGCCCATTCCGCCATGCCATGGCGCTGGTCTCGCCGAGTCTTCACCTCGACGAAGATCAAGGCGGAGCCACGGAGGCAAATCAAGTCGGCTTCACCCGTGCGGTCGCGCGCTCGACTCTCCAGGATCACATAGCCCCGCCGCCGCAGATACCGAGCCGCGAGTCGCTCGCCTCGCCAACCCAAATCGCCTCGACGTGGCAAGGGCTCGAGCCACGCGGTGAGCCAACTTCCGACCACGACTCCCCAGAGCTCGAACGTCTCGCGCATGGTTCCACGTCCCCGAAAATTGCTTCCCGACCAGCGTCCGATACTCGAGCCGACCACGCCCGGACCGCTTCGGCTCGATTCGACAAGTCTTCCGGTCATCAGTACCGATCCGAGGCACCTTCCGGCGCCTCGACTTGCGAATGTTTTCTCAATTCGAGACTCGACGGCCCGCATGGCAGCGCGTGTCTTGAGGTACATCGCGTGAATGGCAACATGTCCGTACGGGCATTTGAGCCAACAAAAACAAAGCTCTAGTGCGGGCGGAGTCGCGGTGAGGAGGCTATTGCACGGCTTTGGCATGCGAGGTGCGTTGAAGATCCACCGTGGCACGACGGCGGGTAACGGAGGAGTTTGACGAGGTTTCCGAAGTCCAAGGTCGTGTCGCCGTTCGGGTCTCAATGGCTTGAGACCCAATCGCATTTGAGCCAGAGCCGGCGTGTTTCGGGGAGAAGCCATCGGGGAAAGCGGCAATGCAACGAGGCCGCCGGCTTTGTTACATCAAGGTGTTGAGCAAGACTTTTCGACGAACCTGCGTGAATGCCGATCGCTGTCGGCCTCCTCGCAAGGTGACTTGCGGTTCGCGGCGTCCCGGTCCCCGCAACCGCTAGGTTGAACCTGCTTGCGATGTGGAGTCGCAAGCGGCCGTCAACGGTCCTACAGCGGCTCGCGAGGCAGGGGCCGCTTGTTGGCTCAACACTTGAGTCACCTCCTTACGGAGTGACTCCGCTCGGTTCGTTCGCTGGCGAACCGAGCTTTTTTTGTTTCTTGAGGCGCGTGATCGCATTCGTCCAAACTCTTCGCGGCCGCTCCGCGTAGCAACTTCGGTGGGTACCTCGCTGGCTAGCCCGAGTCCCACACTCGTGTCGCGCGCTGATCTCGATACGATAAGATCGATCGCCGAAACACGGGCCGCCTTATTCCCGTGTCCATCGGGCTCCCATTGCTTTCGCAGCTTTCTACGAGAGAAACGCCATGACTACTGGCCCAGCGGACCACGAGGGTCGAGCCGACCAGGACGGAAAGAGTGGAAAGAATCGATTGGTCGCCATCATGGGCGGCTTTGTCGTCATCGTGGTCGTGGCGGTAGCCATCTACACGCGCAACGAAAAGTCGGTGGATGGCGAGGATTTCGATCGGCACCTGCGACGCGGTATCGCGGCGCTAGAGAATCAGGATCTGATCGTTCTGGGAACCGAGCAACAAGGATACGACGTCGCCGAGGAGGAGTTCTCGACGCTGCGAGAAGCGTTTCCTCGTGAGCCGAGCGTTGTGCGCAATCTCGCCGTGCTCAACGTGACCAAGTACACCGATCCTCGCATTGCCTCGGATATGTGGTCGGACGGACAACGTGCCACGTTCCTCCGGCAGACCGAGGAACGTATCGCGGCGCTGGGCGAGCTTCCCGAGCAAAAGCCACTCGCTCGATTCCTCGAGGCCCGAATCCTCTTGCAGGACACCGGCGAGCTTCCCGATGAGGCAATCGTCTCGTTGCTCAGCGAAGCCGCGGAGGCCGATCCCGACCAGCTCGCCTACTGGGGCACGTTGGCCGCCACCTTGGCTCTCGTGAAGGAAGACCCCGCGACGCCGGATACTTGGCTCGCGCTGTTCACACGAGCCTTGGACCGCGCGGTCGCCCTGGACGGTAGCAACCTCTTCTTGCTCGACTTGCGATTGCAGGAGCAGATTCTCAACGAATCGCCCGAAGCCTTGGCGACCGTCGATCGATTGATCGAGGTCGTGGAGCCGTTGTGGATCGCGATGCGCAAGGAAGAGGGACCGAACAGTCCACTCTTCCAGATGCGCGAACTGAAACAGGCTCTCGAGGCAAGTGATTTCGACCGAGCCTCGTTTCTCGGAGCGCGCACCTCCAACAGTCTCAAGAACGAGGAGCTGGGGCTTTTTACTTCCGATCGCAATCGAGCCATGGGGCATCCCTTGGACTTCTTGCTCCACGGTCCGAGTCCGCCGCTCGAGGCTCGCTTCCGTTCAAGGAAGCCCGAAAACGGACACCCGGTGAGATTGACTTGGGAAGCTCCGCGAAAAATTGAAATCGAGGCGGCGGGCGTGATCGAGGTCGTCGCCGCGGACTACGATCTGAATCGCACCATGGATCTCGCCACGTTGACCAACGAGGCTCTCACGGTCTGGCTCTTCGACGAGTCGGGTGCCGTGACCGAGTCGCTGCGTTGGCAGCTCCCGAGCGGTTTCGAGCCTCGTGGCATGGTGGTCGTCGATCTCGATCAAGACGATCTCGCCAAGGAGGTCGGGGCGGACGAGGGGCCAGCGATGTCCGGGATGGGAGCCGAGATGGCTCCCGCGATTCGCGAGGCCGATCCCTACTTTTCGGCCGATCCCGACTTCGTGCTGTTCGGCGCGACCGATGTCTTGGTCGTCCTCAACGCCGACGACAAGGGAACCAATCGCCATTTGACCGACGTCGAGCAACCCACCTGGGATACGCTCGGCGACGTCGTCGACATCGTGGCTTACGATCTCGACCATGACTCGGACAGCGACCTGGTCGTCGCGACCGATCGCGGCCCGCGTATCCTGCTCAACAGCGGTGCCGCTCTATTCACCGACGTGTCGGCTTATTCCAGCTTGGAACCCAAGCCACTCGTCGAGGGACTGCAAGTCGTCGATTGGGATCGGGATCTGGACCTCGACATTCTGTGCTGCGATGGATCAAGGGCTTACTTGCTCGAGAATGTCCTGTACGGTCGTTTCCGTCAGCGTCCGCTCGAGGAGTTGGGATCGCGCGACACGGTCGAGCGGCTTCTCGTGCTCGAGGCGGACGGAAGTCCCTCTTGGGACGTGCTACTCAGGCAAGCGGGCGCGGGAAAGCTGGCTCTGACCCGCACGACTCCCGAGGGAGTCACCATCACGCAGGAAAAGGACTCGCTCGCCAACTTGGAGCGAGCCGCGCGAACCGAGGACCTCGACAACGACGGCGTCCAGGACTTGATCGAGATCTTCAACGACAAGCTGGAAATCGCACAAGGCTTGCCGGTCGGAGGCTTTCAGCGAACCGAGCCATTGACCGAATCGGTGACCGACGCGGTCACGTCGTTCGACGTGATCGATTGGGACGGTGACGGTCGATTGGATCTACTGATCGGAACGGCCGACGGAGTGCAACTGCGGCGCAACACGACCAGTTCGGGACATGCGTGGTGGAGCCTAAAGGCGATTGGGGCGAAGGATCAAACGGGCCGAGTTTCACGCGATGGAGTCGGCACGTTGGTTGAGATCGTGGTCGATGGTCGGTACCAGGCCAAGGTCGTGCGCGGACAGCGGACACACTTGGGACTCGGTAGTTCGGATAACGTTGGCGCGGTCCGTTTGATCTGGACCAATGGCATGCCGCAAGGAGTGATTAACCCAAGCGGTAACACGAGCCATGCGGAACAGGTCTTTCTCAAGGGATCGTGTCCATTCCTGTACACGTGGGATGGAGAGAAGTTCGTATTCGTGACCGATTGTCTCTGGGCCGCGCCCATCGGTTTACCGGCCGCGAAATACGAGCTCGTTCCTAGCCGCGAATGGGAATACCTCAAGGTCCCCGGTGAGTTGCTACAGGCCGACGAAGCGGGACGCTATCGGATCATGCTGACCGAGGAACTGTGGGAAGCCGCCTACTTCGACCATGTCCGGTTGATCGCCGTGGATCATCCCGCCGAGGTGCGCGTCGAGTCGAACGAGAAAGTCGGTCCGCCGAGTATCGCTCAGTACAAGATTCACACGATCGCGCGACCGCGCCGACCGCTCGGCGCTTGGGATGTCGAAGGGCGAGACGTCAGCGACATCGTCGCCACGGCCGACGCGAACTTCTACCGAGGCTTTCAAGAGCGGATCGTTCAAGGGTTAACGGAGGAGCACTTCCTTGAGCTTGACCTCGGTGACCTGTCCGACGCCAATCAGGTCACGTTGTTCCTGACGGGGTGGCTGCATCCGACTGATTCGTCCCTCAACGTTAGTTTCGTGGAGCACCCAACGCGAGACGCGCCGCGGCCACCCGAAATCCAAGTGCGTGACGAGTCCGGAAACTGGGTGACGAGTCCGGTGCCCATGGGCTTTCCCGGCGGCAAGACCAAGACGATCGCGGTCGATTTGAGCCATCTCATGCCCCGAGCCGATGGGCGTTTGCGCATCGTCTCGACGGCCGAAGTCTACTGGGACGAGGTGTTCTTCACGGTCGATGAGGAGCCGGTCGATTTGCGGACGACAACCATGGAAGTCTCGTCGGCGACCCTCGAGTTCCGCGGTTTCTCGGCGCGGGAGCCTCGACAACCCAACGGGCCCGAGCGATTCGACTACGCGCAAGTGGACGCGGGCCCGTGGTGGCCGCCCATGCGGGGACGGTTCACTCGCTACGGTGATGTGTCGGAACTCGTTCAAGCGGCCGACCACCGAATGGTCGTGATGGGGAGTGGAGACCAATTGGCTTTGGTTTTCGACGGACCCACCGACCCACCACCCGCAGGGTGGACTCGCGATTTTCTGTTGTACAGCGTCGGTTGGGACAAGGACGCCGACTTGAATACGATGCAGGGCCAGCACTCCGAGCCGCTGCCGTTTGCGGGAATGACCGACTATCCGTATAGCGCGGATGCCATGGATTGGACTCGGCCCGAGCTGATG
>JAGQPS010000182.1 GCA_020426595.1 Planctomycetales bacterium | reverse complement strand
CTCCTTAATCCATCGGACTCTTTACGCCCCGGACTAAACTCCGGGTTCGATAGCAAACACGAAGATGACTCGTGAGGAGCGGAGCACGGGGCCCCGTAAGGATGGAAGAGGGGGCTTGGGATGGGATCGAGAGGGACCTCGAACCAATAGGACTTGTGCGATGGCAGGCACGACCGAAATACGCAATCGCACGGCAACGCCGGCCCCGTCCATCACTCGTCGAGATCCGGCCGAAGGGATACCTCGCATCGCACGCGGCACGAGAGCCGCAACCCGCCGAGCCGCGGGACGCGAGCATCGACAAAACGCTCCCGACCCAAAACGAACGACTCGTCCGCTCATCGCCAAGTCGCCCGTGGTGACGCGTCGGTGGTTGGCGGTGGTTCTGACAACCGTCGTGGCGATGGCCGCGGCATGGGGCGGGAGTTTCGGTTGGACGTTGCGGTCGACCTCGACACTCGTCACCTCACTCGACAACGTTCCGGCCGAGCAAATCGAACCCAATCTGGCTCGCTTGCGAGTCTTGGGCCAGCCAGGACGCACCGCGCTCATTAACGCACTCGTCCATGAGCGCGAGGAGGTTCGCCAGTTGGCTCGACGCCAATTGCTGCAGGAAATCGATGCGTGGCGGGCCCTCGATGATGCCGAATCATCGCGCCGAGTCCTGCAACTCGCGGAACGACTGGTGGGGCTGCTCCCGGAAACCACGAGTAGTTCGCGGCGATTCTTTAGCAACCTCGCGACCGACCTGCTGCTTTGGCCGGTGGACGGCGAGGCGATCGAGACACCTCGCTTGATTCAGGCTTGTGAGACACTGCTGCGGGCGGGATTCGAAGGAGATTTGTCGGGTGACGACGCGACGCTCATGGCGGAAGCCGAGTCTCGCTCCCGCAACGCTGGCTCCCAAGAATCGATGCCCCCGATCCCCGCCGCGATCGACCCGTGGGTACTCTCGGAGTTGGCGGGAGGCGGTTTGCCGATCGGCCCACATGAGGCCGCTCCATTGCCGCCGGCCGCCGAGCCGATGCCGCTCGATTGGGCCCACACTCAGGCGGCCCCGCTTCCGCTTCCTTCCGCGGAAAACTCCCCTCCCCTCGGTTCCGGGCAACTCCTGTCCGAAGCTCCCGTCGTTGAAAGCCTCGATCCCGAATGGCTGGCGAAAGCCTCCCACTTCGAACTCTTCGAGCGTTTACAAGTCTCGGATCGCATCGAGTACACCACCGCCCTCGAGGAACTGAAGCGGCGGGGTTTTACCACCGAGATGATCGAGCTGGGTCAACAGCTCACCGATCCCGCACCCGCCATTCGGCTGCAAGCGGTGGAAACGTTGCGGCGAGGCGTTCGTTTTGATCCGCTGGCTTGGCTCAAGATGGCGGCCAAGGACTCCGACCCCCAAGTTCGTCATGCCGCCCTCAACGGTTTGGTCGAAACACGTGATCCCACCGAGTCCCGCATGGCTCGGCGACGACTGCAGGAGCTTGAGGGAGGCACGCGGATTCGCTGATTCCGATCCAGCCCGCCTGCATCAAGCCTCAATTCAAGCCCTTCACGACGCGCCCTCTCGCGGCGTCGCCATGCGGTAAAGCATCCAGCGATTTCACGCGGCGAACTTCACCGCAGCTCCGTGGCTCGATACGCGCGGGTGGACCAGGCGGTTTGCGAAGACTTTGCCGAACAAGGGTGAGTCCTCTGGAGAATCCGAAGATGCTCGATCTTCGGACCCTGCCGCGCCGATGTTGCTCCCATCGGTGGTGCCCTGAGAGTCGGGGCGCGCGTGCCAGGCGTGTTTTGGCGGGAGGCGACGGCCTTGCGGGAATCGATCTTTGAAGATCCCGATTTCTTCGAACGAGTCGTGCTCGGCATCTCGCCGGCAGCGCACGAGTCGGTCGTTCCGCGCGCCGACAGTGATGACTCCACGCCAGCCACCCCGGTGACCGCCGATACGGCGGGTCTCGAGACGACCTCCGCGCTCAACGCTCGCGCGGCGGAGCTCGATTTGCGGGAGCTGCGCATTCGCCTCGAGCATCAACGCCTCGTTCGTCATGCCTCGCAGATTTCTCAAGTCTTGCGTAGGCGGCGAGATGCGATCGAGCGGCGTCGTGAGAACTGGGAACGTCGGGACGTCGAACTCGAGTCCCGCGAGCGGGCCGCGCGAATTTGGATCGACCATCGAGTCGCCGATCTCGAGGAACAGGAGCAGTTGTTGGCGGCGTTCGATGCCGAGCTCAAATCACGCGCCGCCGGGCTGGCGGCTTGGGAAATGCAGCTCCAAACGCAGGCGGATCAGCTGGCTCGCCAACAAGCATTGTGGCTGACGAATCAGAGCGAGC
Source organism: Planctomycetales bacterium (assembly GCA_020426595.1). Taxonomy (GTDB): domain Bacteria; phylum Planctomycetota; class Planctomycetia; order Pirellulales; family Pirellulaceae; genus UBA11682. Next base: position 7,879 of record JAGQPS010000182.1, on the reverse strand, counting down.
AGGCGGGACAACTCGAACAGCAATCGCGTCAGTTGGCCGAGCAAACCGCCCAAGCCGCGTTGCATGATTCGGTCGAGCGACGAGAGACTCCGTCCGAACTCGCCAGGCAAGATTCGATCGAGTCGAGTGCCACGCCGACCGCGGAGCAGCGCAAGGTAGGGACCACATTCCGCGACGCGGAGACATCAACGGGATCCACTACCCCTGGTGAGTCATCGTTCGAGATCGAATTGAGGCTCGAGCAGTTGATCCGCTGGGAACGAGAGTTGTCCCGACTCTTCGCTACCGACGAATGGAACCTGGAATCAGACGACGATTCCAAGCTCTCGACCGAGCGAGCTCGCATGTCGCTGGAGCTCGGCGCGATTCAAAGCGAGGAGACCGCCTCTTTCGAATCCGCATCCTGGGAGCATGTTGGGCATGCACGAGAGTCGAGTGAACAGGCGGATGAACTCAACTCGGAATTCGCGAGCGAGCCGTCGGTGCCTTCGGCCGAGGAAATTGGGGCCGAGCAACGCGCTCGCCACTTGGAGTCGTTGTTGGCGAAGTGGGAGCAACTTGTTTTGTCCTCACTGGAGGATCGCGTCGTAACGCAGGAGGTCCATCGGCACCTTTGCGAGACGTGTGACGATGCGACCCTCGCACAGCTCGAGACACCGGTGCGCGAACGCGTGCACCGTTTGACCGAGGCGGCTCTTGATCTGGTCGATCAACAGCGGACCGAGCTTGCCGCGTGGCTTGGCGAACGGGCGAAACGGCTGACCGATTGGATGCAGGCACAAGAAGAACGATGGCAAACGCGTGAGCGACGTTGGCGGGGTCTGAAGCAACGTTGGCTTGGCGTGGATAGTGGCACGGCGGGCCCTCGCGGTCCTCATGCCTTCTCCAACCCTGACTCACCTCGCCCCACTTCCGTGAGCAGCACTCGCGACGAAAGCCGCTGAGCCGATCACGTTCACCTCGATTCGCCATCGTTGGCGCGGGCCAGTCGCTCCCACGAGTCGATTTGTGTTTGCCAGGCGATGGTCTGCGGCGCGCGGCGCAGCGCTTGCCGCTGAGCCGCCGCGGCGTCCTCGAATCGAGCCGCTTGGGCCAAGGCCGCCGCGTAGATCGACCAGTACTCGGCGTTTTGTGGATGGCGGTCGACCACTTCGCGCGCGAGTCCAACGGCTCGATCCTGTTCTTCGCTGGACAGGCTCAATATCTGAGCCAGTTCGCATTGCCGCTCGGCGAGTTCGCGTTCCAGTTGCAGTCGGACGCTGGCGACTGGATAACGTCCTAAGTCGCGTCGAGCCATCTCGACTTGAGCCTCCAAGTCTTGGCGTCGTTCGGCCAAACGCGAGGACCAATCCGATTGATCATCGAGCCGCCAAGTCCGCGAGGCCTCGTAGCGTCGCAGTAGCAAGGGCACATCGCGCGGTCGAAACTCGAGGGCTCGATCGAGTCGCGTTAGAAATTCCTGCCGTTCCTCGATCGGCACGCGGCTGAGCGGTTCGTTCACATCGGCGATCCTACGAGCCGCCAACCATGCCGCTTCGCCTCGGATCCACGCTTGGTCTCCTGGGCTGCGAATGGCACTCCATCCGTCGCTGGCTCCTTCGGCCGCGGCGAGCAGCGTCGCGACGGCGTGCTCTGCTTGCTCAAGACGTCCGGCCAGAAGATACCAGTGGGTGAGATCAAGACCGGTCCGCCAAGCTTCGTGGGAGCCGGTGGCCGCTTCGGCATGCAGGGTTTCCAGCAAGTGGATCGCACTCTCGAAGTAGCCGAAGGCGTGGAGGGAATGAGCCAGCGTTTCGCGGTCCTCGAAACCGTTGGGTAGGGCGTCCTCGGCGATCGCCCAAGCGTGAGTCGCGACGTCGGTTTGCCCTAACCGATGATGGGCCTCGGCGATGCGAAAGAGTACCTCCGGCCATTGCTTGATTCGTTCGTCCTGCATCCGCGACCACTTGAGGATCGCGTTCCACTGCCCCCATGAAGCCAACCAGTCGAGGTGCTCCTTGGCGGCTCGCTCATCGTCGCCGACGAGGTTGAGCATCAAGTTGTGCAGTTCTTCTAGTTCGTCGTCGCCGGTCGCGGCGGCGAGCCGAGCTTGCCAACGCACGAGGCTGAGGGCGATCGCGCGTTCGCTCGAACCTTGCCGCGCATCGATCGGAATCGATTCCACCGAGACTCGCACCAACGCCGCGGTTCGCTCCAATCCATCCGCTGGGTTATCGAGCCAGGCCAAGTAGCCTTGCAGCCAATCGACACCAACTCGGGGACTCCCACGGAGTTCGCGTCGCAGCGCCTTGGCCAACTCGAGGGCATCGAGTGGAGGATGTCTCGGGTCCGGAAGGTCGTTCCCAAGGGGAAGCCGCTCCAGCAGCAGCACGGCCGCTTTTCGAGAAAGTGCCTCCGATGGCTCGAAACGCACCACGCGGCTCAGCGCGACTCGCGCGGGGATCGAATCGACACGAGCCAGCCGTTGAATCCAGACTCGGCGTTCCTCCGAGGGGCGATCTCCGTAGTGGTTGAGCAGCGACACCAACTCGGCGGGATCGTCGGAGCGAGTCCATTGGATTTGAAGATGTTCCAACAGCGTCCGCGCGGCCAAGCGGACCTCGACGTCGCTATGCTCGGCTGCCTCGAGTAACGCATCGTAGGCCTCGTGCTTCATCGCCAACAACTCGCGATGCGCCCGTTGACGCTGCGCGAAACTCGGGGAACCGAGTGCGTTGATCCACTCGCGGACCTGGGAGTCGTCGGTGTTCGCTTGAGGCGCTGGTGGCTGGGCCCAGGCGAGCGGACCGTTGGCGATCAGGGCGACCAGCCAAAAGCACAGCCAGCTTGACCAAGTCGTTCGCGGGACTCGGAGCTGAAGAACGGCGGGGCGAATTGGCGGCGCTTTGAGACAGGCCGGGTCGCGCGGAGTGGTCGCGTTGACCATCCCCGGAAGGTCGTGACCGAACTTTGGACGGCGAGTAGCCCACGACATGTTTTCACCCTCCCTGGTGAACATGTGATACGACTCTGCCGTGGCATCGAGCGGGCGCCCCAATGGGCGAAGACAAGGCCGCTAAGGCTGACCGTCTTCTTCCATCGACTCGATGTAACGGCGGAGCCGTTCGTTCTCGTCGGAAATGCTCTTGAGCGCCAACATGTTCTCGACGCGTTTGAGCAGTTCGACCTTGTTCACGGGCTTGGAGAGGAAATCGTTGGTGCCAGCTTCAACCGCCCGCTCGATATCTCCGAGTTCATTCAGTGCGGTAACCATGAGGATCATGATCCCTTTGGTCGCCTCGTCTCGCTTGAGTTGTTTGCAGACCTCGAAGCCACTGAGCTTCGGCATCATCACGTCGAGCAAGATCAAATCGGGGCCAAAGGAGGCGACTTTGTCGAGCGTCTTTTGGCCGTCCTCGGCGATGTCGACATCGCAGTCGACTTCGGCCAAGTAGGCTTCAAGCAACTCGCAATTCGCCTGATTATCGTCGGCAATCAAGATGCGGTGCTTAGCGGTCATGACGGGTCTCGGCGAGGCGTCGGACGAATCGTGGTGAAACTCATGGCCGCCGCGATTTCCTTCTCGGGGACGCTTCACCAGAGGATGAACCCAGTGAAGAACATGCCCAGAGGGGGTGGTCGCGACGAGGTGCCGGCTCCTTCCGGAACGGCGATTATACGGTTGAAGCGAAAATCGGGCGAGGCGAGTTGGGCGGCAATCCCGATCACGATCCCCAAGTCGAGGCTCCGACTTCCGCGAGGAGCCCGCCTCGCGCCCAGTTTCGGGCGTCCCAGGTTGGAAGTGAGGCGGAGTGGGTTGGAACGACTACGATTCCGACCACTCCTCATCGGCCGCGAAGTCGTCATTGAAGGCGCCCAGCAGCTTGCGACCTCGGTAAATGGCCATGCACTCGGTCATACCCAGCGGTCTCCTGCCTTCCACGCTGTTCCAAATCAGCTCCACGCTATCGGCCACCGCGATTCCCGTCGCGCCACGCCGCGCGGCTCGAGCCGCAAGGACTCGTTCGCCGAAGAACAAACCAAAACGCTCCGGCTCGATCAATTCGAGGTCCGCGTCCCGCATCCGCCGTTCGAGTCGCGCGATCTCGGGGGCATAGGCATCGGACAGGCTGCGAATCTCGAACTCTTGAATCTCCTCGTGGTCGGCCTGGAGCCCAGCGAACAGCGCGTAGCACTCGACCTCGCTCAAACCGGTCAAATCAGCCGTGACCGCTTGAGCTTCCGGGCCCGCGAAGCCGGTATTGATGTAGCGTCCTTGCCCGAGGTCATAGGTAAACCGCAAGAGGTGGCAATGAACCGGCTCGTCGTAGCCGGGCCAGGCCAGCCAACGCGAGTCGACGACTTCGATATCCGTGGGCGCGAGCCCCATGCGAGATGGTTCCGAGAGCCACAAGGCGAGGTCGGCTTCCGCGAGCGCGGCATCGGTGCGGTATCGCGGATCGACTTGGTCCCCGGCCCCCAATTCATCGAGATAGGTCAGCACGCGCCGGCGCGCGACCGGTTCCGCGGCGAGCCGTTGGAGTTCTTGGACGCCTCGTTCGTCTCCGAATTGAGCCAGCGCCCAAGCCGCCTCGCACCTGAGGCGTCGGTGACCAAGCTGCATCGCATCAACCAGCTTGGGGAGACCGGATTGGTGCTTGTCCAATGCGATCGCATCGCAGAGCGCGACCGCCAAGGGCACGGTGGCGAGGATCGTCGCATGCTGCTGGGCGAGCGTCGCGTCTTGAGCCGGATTCTGTTCGATCCGCTCGAGTTCCACGACCAAGCGACCCAGTAGCTCGGTCAGGCGCGGCATGCGGTCATGCGCGGGGTGAGTGGTCGCCAAACCGGCTCGGACCACGAAATTCGCGAGATCCAACACGCCGGCCGCGAATGCGGGCGACGCCGCGACGTCCAGCAATGCCGGGAAAAGCACGACCAACTGGGGCGAGCGAGACTGCATGAGCGTGGCGAACAACAGATCGGACTCGGTTTCCGCCGGCAAGGGTGACTCGGCCAGTGAACGACCGATCGCCTTGAGCCGCGCGGCATCGGCGCCGCGCGCGAGCATGACGAGCAGCCGACCTCGAATACGAAGTTGAGGATCAAGCGCTCGGTACCAGCCGAGCCAAGCCTCGATGTCGATGGAAGTCGGGAAATCAACGAAGCCCGTGGGCCCGAGCATGGCCTGATGCAATCGCTCGATGAGCAACTCAAGCAACTTGGCGCTCGCCGCGCTGGGCGGTGGCGCTGGGGCGCTGAGGGCGAGTGTGTTGAGCCACAACACCCAATCGCTCGCGTCATGGAACGATAGACCATCGCATGCCGCATAGGCCTCCGCGAGCACTGGGTGCAGGTCGGTTTGTGGATCGTTGAGCGCGGCGAGTGTGAGGGCGAGAGTCTCTTCCGCGGTTCGCATGTCGAGTACCTATCGGGCGGTCGGCCCAAGATGAGTTCGTTGGTCGATCTGAAAGAAATCGATTGAAGTCGATGAATCGACCTTGACGAAAGAATCGCCAAGCTGGTTCAATTCGCCAACTTGGGACGAATGGGTTCGATGGTGGGTCGGCGCCGAGTTCATGACTCGAGTCGACTTCGCGACGAGCCAACGATGGGAGGTTCAGCGAAGAGCGGAACCCAAGTCGTTGGTTCACGAGCGAGACACCGCATTGTTCCCGCTCTTGCCAAGACACACCAGGGGCGACCGAGGGATCGGACGCCAACTACCACGACGGGGCTTGCAACCAGTACCTGTTTCGAAGCGAAAGTGGTTGATCCGCTTTCGAAAAGAAGCGCTCGGCACCTCGCCGAGCTGCAAGTTCGCCGCGGTCCTTCCCTAAACAGGCGTTCAACGGAAGGGCGGACGGTTTGAAATGAACGCCGAATGCATTCAGGAGCCAGAGGACAATGGCAAAGAAGACTGCTACTGCGAAGAAGGCGACTCCCGCGAAGAAGGCCCCGGCCGCCAAGGCCCCCAAGGCCGCTAAGCCAGCTCGTTCGGCGAAGCCGGCGGCTGCCAAGACCACCGCCAAGAAGGCCACCAAGGCCGTGAAGGCCGCCAAGCCGGCCAAGGCCGCTAAGCCAGCCAAGGCCGCCAAGCCGGCTCGCTCGGCCAAGCCTGCCACCGCGAAGGTCACCAAGACCACCGCGGCTCGCAAGCCTGCCGCCAAGCGCGCGACCAAGGCCACCAAGGCCTAAGTGCCGGTTCTCACCGGCCCGAATGCTCCAACGAGAAAGACCGGCGATTCCTCGGAACCGCCGGTCTCAATTTTTCTTGAGCCGAGATTGTTCACGGGACCCGTTCGCAAGCTCCCGCGGCGTCGCCGTGTCCGGCGTCTTGCCTTGTCGGGGGTTCACTGAGCCGGTGAGCCGTCATCGTTGAGCACCTGCTCCAAGACCCATTTCAAACTGGGAGCCGCCGCGGCGTCTTGCGCGGCGAGTGTCGGCGCGAGATAGCGCTGAGGTTCTCGTTGGCCCGGAACGCGGAAGCGATCTCCCTTTTGCAAGATCGGTTTCCACTCCGGCATGCGGCCAAAATCATGAGCCTCTCCAGCCGCTTGGCATGGGAACCAAAGCATCTCGCCTTGAGGGCTCTCCAACAGAAACTCCGGATAGGTGTGACCAGGGATCCACACGGCTCGAGCTGGAATCCCGCCGACGCGACAGAGCGCGATGAACAGTGAGCTGAGCTCCTCGCAGTCTCCCTTCTTGGCCGCCAGCGCGGCGCGACACGAGTGAATCCGCTCATCGAATTCGTAGGCGATGTTCTCGCGCACCCACGAGTAGATCGCTTCCACGCGGTCCCACGCCGGCAGTGACTCGTCGATGACTTCCTCCGCCAGCTCCCGAATCACGCGATCATCGCTTTCGATGTAGGGACTCGGCTGAAGATAGCCGCGGAGCCCCGCCGGGACTCGTTCGGGAAGCGTCAAGGAGCTCGGATCGCTCGGCGCTTCGAGCCAACTCTTGCGCACGCGGAGTCGAACGACGGCGCGGCGAGTCTGTCCTGGTTCGATCCGCGGAATTCTCACCGTCGCCAGCCGGGCCTGCTCGTCGAAGTCCCGCATGACGAGACGTAGGTCGTCGCCGACCCGCTCGTCCATCACCTCCACCGATTGCTCGGGCCAATCGATTGGTACGGGAAAGGTGGCGGTCAAGCCACGCGCGGCGCCGGCTCCCGCCGCCACTTCCACTCCCATGTCCCAGACGAAGGTTTGGGGATCGCCCAGCGTAACCTGCCAATCGGCGGGCCGAGGTTCGTCTTGATCGAGCGCCCGGACTGTTCGGAACGAGGCACCGACTCCGCCGAGACACGCGCCCCACGCTCCGAGCATCCGCAGCGCGGTTCGGCGTGAACAAGGCTGGTGTCCGAGTACTCGCGCTCGCTCAATCATGAAATGGCTCTTCTCATCGCGGAGCTGGCGGATGCCAAGATCGACTCTTCGTTGCTTCCGCGAAGCGGCGGAAGGGATGGTTGCCTCGTGTCAGTTGGGAGCGGCGGTTTGATCCCGTAGAAATTGTACCGTGGGGCGACCGCCCCCCGCCGTTCCCCGCACGAGCTCGGGGACGTATCGGTAAGGATCGTCCTTCTCGGGGACCGTGAAGTTCTCGCCTCGTTGCAGGATCGGTCGCGCATCGCTCATCGAACCGAATTCGCGATCGCCGACGACTTGGCAAGGGAGCCAAATGCCATTCCCTTCCCCGTCTTGGAGATAGAATTCCGCGTACTGGTGATTGGGAACCCAAACGATCCGAGCGGGTACCTTGGCCGCCCGGCACAGCGCGACGAACAGATTGACGATGCTCTCGGCCGATCCCGTTCCATTCTCGAGCGTGTTCTCGGCTGACGTAAGCGCGTCATTGGATTGAGTGATGTTGTCCCGCACCCAGTCGTAGATCC
>JAGQPS010000181.1 GCA_020426595.1 Planctomycetales bacterium | reverse complement strand
TCGATGGGCGTCTCACGGCCGCACGATGCGGCGAGTCTGATTGAATCAACAGGCCAGTGAGCGAGGGACTCTTCGACTTCTCGAAAAAGCCGTCAACCCGTTACACCACCAACACTTTCGCTTCACGCCACCTGAGCAAAACGCGACATCGAAGAGCGTCAACGAGCAATTCATCGCACGAACGACCGAAACGCTACCCGCGATTGGATTCGATCGCGGAGGAGAGCGCTGTTTCCAGTTCATGCAGCCGATAGGGCTTGCGGAGAAAGTGCGGAGGCGGAATATCGCTGGCCAGCGTGGGATGATTGTCCAAGCCAGAACACACAATGGTTGGGAGCTTGATCCCCAGTTCCTTCATGCGAGCCATCAATTCGGCTCCCGATCCGTCGTTGAGCAAGTAGTCAACAATCAAGACGGTGAATCGAGCGGCATCCGCACGAAGCAGGTCCAACGCTTCGGATACGCTTCGCCCCGTCTCCACCAGCCAACCTCGCGTCTCCAACAAAGCGGTGGTCGCGGCCAAGACTTCGGCTTCGTCGTCAACCAGCAACACGCGACCTAGCGGCGTGTTATCGCGACCCATGGGTCGCTCAGTTCCATCTTTCACCATGTCTGCCCTCATGTGAAAGAGAGTTTCGACTGCTAATGCCAGATGCGACACGCCGATGACCATTGCTCGGTTCCCCAAGCCACTCATCGGCTAGCCACCCAACACTCCCCGTCAATCGCCTTGACCCATTCTTGATCCATGGGTTCAACTCCGCACGTTTTCGGGCGAAGTGAGTCAAAGCGACTCAGTCGGTTGAGCGGACATCTTGTCCCATGCTTTTCATGGATTCAAAGACTATTGAGCCAAGCTGGCATACTTTTGCGAACTTCTCTCACGGCACGGTCCGAAGGAGTGGCTCTCTAACCACTCAAATGCCTTAATCTGGCACTATTGGCGGGTGCCCAAGATTGGCAAGTGCTCTAGCGGAATGAGCTTGGAATCGTGCGTTTGGCGAACCCGTTACCGCTCTTCCCGGAGTCCGGAAAGAAACCAGGAAACCAACTGGAAGAAGAGCAGTACCAGGAAAAGAACCAACACGAATAGCAGCATGCTCCGCTGCAAGACCGTGACGAACAGCGCCAAAGCCGAAACCACCCAAACCCAGCGAGGAAAGCGACGATAAAGCTGTTGCACGTTGGGCAAGGCGAGCCAGAGAACAAGCAGCATCGACCCCGTCTTGATCAACACGCCCATCACGAAAAGACTCGAACCGGTCTCGCTCAACCCAAGACCTACACCAGCAGCCAAAAGAGCAAGGCCGATGATCCCGAGCATGTGCCGTTGCCACGCATTCATTTGCTTCGCTCGGTCCACAGGGGCAACGGTTGATCAAATGGCCGGTCGTCGCGTCATGCGGCCGATTCGGCGGTGAAGCTGGGAGGCGACCAGTGAGTGGCTGCAACCGAAGAACGATCGCCGAAACGACTCACAATTCCACTGCGTCGATGCAATTAGTGTCGATCAAGAGTCATGGTCCAGCGAGCGATTTGCCCCAATGTCTCTGAGTCATTCGGGTCGGGTGAAGGAACGACCGCCATCGGCAAGCCGCGTTCGTTAACCGCGCGAAACATCTCCTGCACTTGATTGGAGTCCGCCACATCGGTCTTGAGCCAAGTGGCGATGAGCAATCGGCGGAGAGGTTCATTCTCGGGCAGCGCCGCACCTGGAGAGATCCCGCCGCCAACCACGGCTAGGCCTCGCACGGGCCGAGTCACATCGAGAAACACGAGCGAAGCCATCTGAGCACCCGCGTTCTTTCCCGTCACCGAGACGCAGCGCGAATTGAGCCCGAAGTCCTGGATCGCTCTTTGGACCAACAAGCCGACTCGCTCGACATCCTCCTTCGCCCAACTGCGCTCATCGGACGAATGAGGAGCGATCACCACGACGTTGTATTGAGCCGCGATGACGCCCCATTGCTCGAGCAACGCATCGCCATCCGATTTGCCCGGCGCTCCAATCCAAACCACCAATCCCGCGGCGCCGTTGGCGATATGGTCCTTCGCCACTATCACATCACACGATTCGGGAAACTGCTCGAGTTTCAAATCCAAGAGTTCCGCGACATCACCCGCCGCCCCAAGGGTTTCCGGTTCGACTTGCTCGATCGGCAAATCAGCCGAGAGCCCATCAAGCTGAACCTCGAGTTCAACCAACTGGCCGGCACGTTCGATTTGAAGATTCACGGAATCGCCCGGTTCAAAAGCGGCCAACACGGTCGCCAACTCGTCCAAGTCGGTCGTGGATGAACCTTGAATCGCGACGATTCGGTCGCCGCTCCCAATTCCCGCCGCTTCGGCCGCCGAGCCAGCCAAGACCTCGTCCACCGTCACTCCCTGACCTGCCGCCTCATCGGGAGTCATTGGCAGGATCCCAAGCGAGGCGACACGGAACGGTTCGATCTCGCGTTCTAGCACCGCTTCAAACGGAACACGGTTTCCATCTCGCAAAACGAAGCCGGTTACCGTTTCGCCCGCATAGAGCCGACCGAGCGCATGTTTGAGATCCGGGAAGCGGCGAATCGGACGACCATTGACCTCGATCATCTCGTCGCCAGGCCGTAGATCGGCTTGGCCAGCCGGGCTCTTTCTGCCGACCGAAGCCAATATCAACGGGGAGGTGAAGTTGTCGCTCGCCACCGGAGTGATGCCCAGCTTTCCGGCGTACAAATCCTCACCGGCAGCCAAGCGATCGAGCCGCGCCATCACATCGGCCAGCGGCACCGCGAATCCAATTCCCGAGTCGTACCACTCAAACCCCGCGAGTTCCGATTCGGCGCGAGGGGACAAAGGCGCGATGACTCCGAGCACGCGACCGTGCAGGTCGACCAACGGACCTCCGTAATTGTTCGGGCTGATCTTGGCATCGGTCTGAATGGCTTGCCCCCAAACTCGATCCACCGCGCTCACGATACCGACGCTCGAATTAACCAACTCCGGATCGAACACCTTGCCCACGGCGACGGCGAACGCGCCGACGCGAATTTCGTCCGTCGGTACGAACTCCGGTACCGGGAGCCCCGCCGCCTCGGGAACACGCAGCAACACGAGGTTGCGCAATCGATCGCGAGACACGACCTCCGCGCCAACTCGTCGACCATCAGCGAGTCGGACCAAGATGGTAGTCGGCTCGTGCACGACCGTGTAGGCACTGGTCAAGATCAAGCCATCATTCGAGACCACGACACCAGTCGTCGGTCCCGCCGCGATGAACAGATCCCCTACTCGTTCCTTGCCGCCAGTCGTTTCGATCTGAACGACGCTCGCCGAAACCGACTCGGCCGCTCGACGAAGAGCCGCGAATTCCTCCTGGGCCATCGCTTGAGTCGAGCTCCACGCAAGCAGGCTCAACAAGAGGCACATTCCAGGCAATCGAACGGTTCGAAGCAAGTTCATTGACCGGCTTCCAATTCAAAAGTCAGCGTCTCACGTCCCCGTTGAACCGTAATGGACACGGGATCATCGCGGTGGAGAAACTCCAAGGTCTCTTCCACTTGACGTCGTGACGCGATGAGTTGGTCATTCACAAACAGAATCAAATCGTCCGGCAACAAGCCCGCTCGCTCCGCCGAACCGCGTTCGATTAAGGAGTCGACATACGGCGGCGTGCGTCCCACGACGTCGGGAACGAGCCGCAATCCGAGCAGCTCCAGTGTCATGGGCTCGGTGGGTCGAGGACGATCAGGGTCCGCCGAATCAAGCACGAGTTTTCCCGAAAGTATGTCGTCGATGCTGCCGCGAATGTCATTGATCGGGAGACCGTAATTGAGCCAGATGTCGGCGCCCGTCGCCTTCAAGTCCTTGCCAATGACCCCAACCAACTCGCCATGTTCATTCACCAACGCGCCACCAGGAGTTCCTGGATTGCTCGTGATCGCGTCCACGATCAACACTGGACCTCGATAGGGAAAGCGACCACCCACGCGGTTCGCTTCAACCGGCTTCAGGGCGGTGACGGTACCGTGCTGAACGCTCACCGGCTCATTGCCGGTGGCGACGCCATAGAGATTGGTAAGAGCCAGGACGAGGTCGCCCAAACGAGGCGGCGTATTTGATTCGTCGAGATTGAAGTACGGCGTCCCCGCGACATCGATCTTGATGATGGCGATCTCGCTCCGCGGATCGTATCCCATCAAGGTGGCTTCGTGACGTTGGCCATCGTGCAGGAACACGGTCACTCCGTCCGCATCCAACACATGGCTCCAAGCCGTCAGAATGTGGCCCTCATCGGAAATCAGGATGCCGGTCTGATAGGCCTCCAATCCTTGAAACCCACCCGCCCCAAAGATCTTGACGATCTTGGTGCGAGCCAACGCCGTGATCTCGACGAGCGTCGGGCGGTTCTCCTGGAGCACGGGCTCCTGGCCCCACGAACTTATCGGCGAGACCATCGCCGACACGACCGCGAGCCAAACGAAAGCAGCGGCAAGGAGCCAACCACGCAGGGCCGACCGCATCTTGTCGCCTCTAGAAAACCTGTTGGTCATCCGATTCATGGCTGACCCTCCCCATCATTGGCGGCGCCCGCGTCTTCCCATCGATAGGAATCCACCGTCCACCGGCCGATCTCTTGGCCCCCTCGGTTCACCACCCAAAGCGTCGGAAGCTGTTGACCGTCGAAATCCGCCGGCTGGCCAAACTCGATGCGGCAAGCATCGAGGCGGTCATCCATGAACAACTCGATCGCCTCCAACTCGCCCGAACCAAGACGAAACCAAAACTCGGACTCCATGCTCTCCAGTGTCGCGGAGAGCACATCATGAGTGACTTCAAAAGGAGCGTCTGGGTTGGAGCCATCGGGAGCGGTTCCCTCGAAGATGACTTCGCCCGTACGGCGGAGCTCTCCCGCGATCAAACGTTGCCAGTGATAGGCCGCCAAGAGGAAGCCGGTCCCTCGCGGCGCCAATTGATTGGACAGCTCTTCCTCGAAATTGATGAAGTCGACTTCGTTTCCCGCTCGCCATGCGGCGGTGTCCGGACCCAAGGCCAGCTCGACGACACCACCCTCCTCGTCCCGCAACGAAACGAACAGTTTCCGTGCTCCACGAGCACCCGTGGGATAGGCGGCGAGCAACCGCTCTTGGTGAAGTCGATTGAAGTGAAAGTTGGCGAAACCGCGTCGAGCCTCGTACAAAGCCGCGACCTCCGCTGGAACTTCCGCGGCGGCATGCGGCGAGGCTTCTTGCTCGGGCTGGGGCTCCTCCGGTTCCGCCTCGGGTTCACCGCGAGCTTCCCCTTGTACCAAGCTGATCAACTCCTCGCGGGAATGGAGTCCCGGTAGTCGCACGGCGGTAGAGACAATCCCATCGGCATTGGAGTAAACCAAGGGCACGCGCCAGCCTTTCGGGAAAATGCCCAGGATGTTCTTGAAGCCGTTGACCGTATCAATCGGACGACCACCGAACTCCAAGACTTCATCCCCATAACGCAGGCCCCGGCGAAACGCTTCGCTGTTATCCAGGATCGCGTCGACGATGACCCGCGATTCACGTCCCGTCTCCACCGTCGCGCCAAGCGTCGCATGGTCGACGATCCGACCGCTCGAAAGCACACCGAAGAAGTGCCGGACTTGATTGGAGCTAATCGCGTAGCCAACGCCCACGTTCACGCGACTCCGCTTCTCGATCGAGATACGTCCGTTGATTCCAATCACACGACCCTGCGCATCGAAAAGGGGGCCGCCCGAATTGCCCGGGTTGATGCTCGCGTCGGTCTGAATGCAATCGGTGTATTCCAACAGCGTGCCGGCCGGGTACTGGTAGCGATGCGTGCCACTCACCATTCCCCAAGTCACGGTCGGTTGGAGATTCGTGGCTAGGAGAAACGGATTGCCGATCGCGAAGCATGGCTGACCGATCCGTACCTGGTCGCTATCCGCGAGCTCGGCCGTCGGGAAATCATCGCGGCCCAGGAGCTTGATCATCGCGACGTCACCGGTCGGATCGATTCCGACGATCACGGCATCGTAGATTTGACCGTCATCGAGCCCGCATTTCATGAACGGACCGCACGGCTTCACGACGTGATAGTTCGTGATGCAGATGCCGTCAGGAGTCAGCAAGACACCCGACCCGCCGCCGCGGCCATCCGAGCTAAAAACCGCTACCGTCGCGGAACGAGCCCGCAGGACCGTGGCGATCCGTGCTTCCTCGATCGCCGCGATTCGCTCGAGGTCCACCGAGTCTTCGCGAGCTCCGCCGTCTTGAGCGGCTAGGCTTGGCGCGAACGCGGTCGACAAGGCCAGCAACCCGGCGATCAGAAAAGACTCGACGATAGGCCGAGACGATCTCCGCGACTCGACTCCACCCGTTGTCCTTAATGGACACGGACCGGAGACGCTCGGAGTAAGGCGAAACAGCTGCTTCATTTGATCAACCTCGGTTCGCACCAATGGACCCGATCGCCCAGGTCAGCCCCTTCACCGAATCCAATTTCCACGGTCAATCTCGCGATGCCCTCGACGGAAACGTCGATGCCAGTGGGTTCCGGGTCGGACCCGGACAATGTTCCCTCCCACAGCACTTGGCCATCGCCACGAATTGAAACCGTGACGTCACCGCGGGGACGCACATCGGGGTCGATGCCCAGCACTCCCACAAGTCGCTCGAACCCGTCCGGTAGTCGATAAACGATGCGAGTTTGGCTCCGCATCGCCAAACCGCGCGAATAGACCCGCACGCGGTCGCCCGTCCCTTGAAAACCACTCGCGCTGAACAGCGTCAATGGCTTGCCACTGAACGACTGGTTCCGTTCCAGGGCAAACAAGGTCGTCAGCAGGGCAAGCCGCTCCGCGCCACCCGTCGGCTCCAGAAACGGAGTCCAGTCGAGCGTCGTGGGCTCAAGGTCGACGAGCGATTGGACGCGCCCCGCCTCGAAGTCGATTTGATCAAGCAGTTCCCAGGGCACGTCGAGACTCACCCCGGACTGGAGCGTTACTTGAAAGCCTTCGACCTTCGGTTCCCACGATCGAATTTGGTATCGATCGCCGCGCTGAGTCGTAACAACCCCGCGTAACTCCGACAGACGCCGACCCGGAGGGTGGTAATAAACCAGTGAATCGACTCGAGCCACCGGTACGTCGATCTCCGACTCATCGAATTTGAAGTGAACCTGTTCGCCGTCCCAATCTCCCAGCACGCCCTCGACCGGATTGAGTCTCATCTCTCCATCCGTTTCTCGACGGACGATCAAGATGTCGGCCGTTGGACGGTTGGCGACGATCTCATCCCAGGTCGCCGCGAGCTGGCTTTCACCGGGCAGGGCCTGGAGCCGGACCCAATCGATATTTCGAGATTCAAGCTCCACCGTGGCCGAACCGCCGGTCAACTTGAGCGTGCCACCTTGAGCCGTGGCCTCTCGAGCCATCAACGTGGAGCCGTCCACGCAACGAACTTCGATTTGAGGAGGGGGAGATAACGTCGCTTCATCCAACACCGCGATCCGCGCGATGTCCTCAACCGCGAACTCCTGAGCGTCGCCGTTCGAGACCCGCACCAGGCAGGCCTGCTCGCCTAGGTTCACGACCCGACCATCAATCGCGGTTCCATCCATGAACGTAAGACGAGCGTTGAATTCCTGGGCGAGGGAACTGGGAGCCGCCGCCATCGCGAGCGGGAAGAGGATGAGCGTAATCGAGAGGGTGCGCGCGATACGCCTTGGGAACCCAACCAGTCTCAGCATGCGATGTATCCTTCGTCGATGCCGTCGCATCGACAAGATGTTGATTCAAATCACGAGGCGATGGATCCGACCGATGTACCGACCCGCGACGCGAAGTCGTCTCAAAGCCGAACGTCCCTCAAGCGAACCGCGAGCGAATGGAGCCAGACAACTTCGCGTGTTCCGCTTATCGCCGCATGAGCACCTTACTCGACTCGCCAACCTTTTAACCGCGCCGACGGAAACACATCGTTTCGTTCCGCATTGGCGAATGGTCACCCATCCGTCGGCCACCTCGCGGGCTAGTCCTGATCGCCGCTCCCCGACTCATCGGCCAACTTGCGGAAATACTCCTCGATCAGCTCGCGGTAGTGGCTCGGTAGATCCTGCGCCAGGTCGGCCATCGCCGCGGCTCGTTCGCGCGGAGGCAAGTTGCCCCAGTCGGCACCCGAGCCTTGGGGACGCTCATCCACTTCGCCAGGCGCCGGGCCTCCCTTCAACACACTGTCGGGAGCCGGACTGCTGGGCGATAGAGTCGACGCCATCTGCTGCTGTTGTTGCTGTTGCTCGAGTTCCTCGATCAGCTTGTCCAGCTTCTTGATGACATCCTCCTCCTGATTGAGCACGCGACGTCCCGAATGGTGACGATCGATCCGCCGCCGCACGTCGTTCATCAATCGCGCGACTTCATCGAGCGAATCGGGCTCGAGCGATTCCAAGTCGGACAACATGAGCAACGCGACATCGCGATAACGTCGTGGGAGTTCCTCGGGCTTCTCCAGCAGCCGATTCAAGTCCTCGGTCGCTTCGTCCTTCAGCAACAACTGTTGCCGCGCGATCGCTCGATGAAAGAGCAAAGCCGCGGGAGCGATTGAGTCGTCCGTCGAGACTGGCGCGAGCACCACGTTCGCTTCGTCGTACCAACCATCTCGAACCGCCGCGAGCCCAACGATTGTTCGCAATTGTGCGTCGGCCCACGGATCGATACCGAGTTGAGCAAGCGAGCCGGTCCAGTCACCTGGTGGAAACGCGGTTTGGCCCAAATACAAGTCACTCCACGGCTTGGCTTCGGGATAGATCACGCCGAGACTGCGGGCCACCAACGGGACAAGCTCCTCGTTGGGCAATCCTTCGGTGGCCGCTTGCCACAGCGTGTCGAGGTCCGCGCCCTGCTCTGGAGAAATTCCACGCTCGGCGGCGAGGTCGATGAGTCGGTCGCGAACGACCAGCGGAGCCGCCCAACGCCAAGTCGCTTCCGCCTCAAGACCGGAAGAGGCCTCCGCTTGCACGGGAGCGCCGTCGAGCACCGTGGGTTCCTGGGCCTGGACCACGGAGATCCATGAGCCGCATAGGGCGATCCCCGAGACCAAGGCACCCCGCATGCGGAATGCGAGTCTCGCTCGATGCAATCGATGGCCAATAGGGCAGGCTTCGCGCTTCATGAATTCGTCCTCTGAGGTAACCGACGACAGTTATCCATTCTAACACCGTGTCGGTGCGGCGTGCGCCGCGCGGTCAGCGAGGGACGACACTGGGGATGTGTCGCGACTGTCTTTAACGACCAAGCAAGATCTCACGCGTGATGTCGTACAACTGCTGTTGGCGATCGCCGAGCTTCTCGAGCGCCTCGATAATGTCGGGATCATCGGTCAAGCCGATTGGGTCATCCGGATCATCAAGGAGTCGAGCGTATCGCTCATGACGGCGATTGATCCGCTCTTGCAATCCCCGCAACATGCGTAGCTCGGCGAGCTGATCGACCAACGGCTGGTCGCCTGGATCGCCGGGTGGCGAATTCTGCTGTTGCTGTTGTTGTTGCTGCTGGAGATCCTGCTGAGCCTTGACGAGCGCCTCGATCATGTAGTCCAGCGAGTCGATGATGTCCTCTTCGATCTCTTGCGTGATCGAACCGGGGTTACCCGAGTTGAGGCGATTGGAGACCTGAAGCATGTCGTCACGGAGTTGTTCGACAACCTCTGGAAAGGCGATCGAGCTCCCTTCGTCCAGTAGCAACGTCAACGCTCGGTCCGCCTCCACGGCGACCTCTCGTTGCTGAACCGACAACTTGCCCGCCTGGATCAGGAACTCACCGATTCGCTGTTCCGGTACGGTGCGATCGAGTCGCTTGGTCGATTCGTAAATGCGAATCTCGGCCTCGAGCATCTTGCGGAAACGGCCCTCGAGCTGAGCCAACGTCCGGCCGATTTCTTCCTCGCGGAGCTGACGTAGGATCTCCTCAAGCTCCTTGCGAGCTTGAGCCAACTCCTGTTCGGCTTGCCGCATCGCCTCGATCGACTCCTCGCGCTTGGCCTCCTCAAGTTTGAGCTCCGCCTCGCGCATCCGCTCTTCAGCCGCCTTCAATCGCTGTTGGACGGGATCTTGATTCTGCTGCTGTTGCTGTGACTGTCCTTGCTGTGACTGTCCTTGCTGTGACTGTCCTTGCTGTGACTCACCTTGCTGTGACTCACCTTGCTGTGACTCACCTTGCTGTGACTCACCTTGCTGTGACTCACC
>JAGQPS010000180.1 GCA_020426595.1 Planctomycetales bacterium | reverse complement strand
GGGCTGGCGGAACACGGCGAGGTGTCCTTCTATCGCAACGGCGAGTTCCTCGACCTCTGCCGTGGCCCGCACGTACCCAAGGCGGGCACGATTGGCGCGTTCAAGCTGCTGAGCGTCGCCGGAGCGTATTGGAAAGGCGATCAATCGAAGCAACAGCTGCAGCGACTCTATGCCACCGCCTTCTTCTCCCAGAAGGACTTGGACGCCTATCTGACCCAGCTCGAGGAAGCCAAACGCCGCGACCATCGCGTACTGGGCAAGAAGCTCGATCTGTTCACCATCAGCCCCGTCGTCGGTTCGGGGTTGATCCTTTGGCAACCCAAGGGAGCGATCGTGCGTGGCTTGATGGAGCAGTTCGTGCGCGATGAGCTGCAGAAACGGGGCTACCTGCCCGTGGTCACGCCGAACATCGGCCGCATTGAACTGTACGAGACCTCGGGGCACTACCCGTATTACAAGGACAGCATGTTCGCGCCGATCACGATGGACGACGACGAGCAATACATCCTTAAGCCGATGAATTGCCCGCATCACATCATGATCTACAAGAGCAAGCCGCGGAGCTATCGCGATCTGCCGCTCCGGCTGGCGGAGTTCGGCACCTGCTACCGTTACGAGCAATCGGGCGAGCTGTCCGGCATGACTCGGGTCCGCTGCTTCACTCAGGACGATGCCCACATCTTCTGCGCCGAGAAACAAACGGCGGACGAGATCCAAGGCTGTATCGAGATGACGAAGTTCGTCCTCAGCTGCCTGGGACTCAACGATTACCGCGTGCGGCTCGGCTTCCGCGAACCCGGCAGCTCCAAGTACGTTGGCGCGCCCGAGGTTTGGGATCGAGCCCAGAACGCCCTGATCGACGTCTGCCAAGGACTGAATATCGATGCGTCGCGGGAAGAAGGCGAGGCTGCCTTCTATGGCCCGAAAGCGGACTTCGTCGTTACCGACTGCCTGGGGCGAGAATGGCAATTGGGCACCGTGCAGCTCGACTACAACTTGCCGAGCGACCAGCGTTTTGGGCTGGAGTTTATTGGCTCGGATAATTCGCCCCATCGCCCGGTCATGATCCACCGCGCCCCGCTCGGTTCGCTCGAACGATTCATCGGCGTATTGATCGAGCACTTCGCGGGAGCCTTCCCGCTGTGGCTCGCTCCCGAACAAGTGCGCGTGATGCCGGTTAGCGAGAAGACCGAGGGTTACGCTCGCAAGATCGAACAGCTCCTTCGCGAAAAGGGACTCCGAGTCCAGGGCGACTATCGGCCCGAAAAACTCGGCTCGAAGATCCGTGATGCTCAGCTGGAGCTGATTCCCTACATGGCGGTCGTCGGCCCGCGCGACGAGGAGAACGGCACGATCTCCCTGCGTGATCGAACCGAAGGCGATCTCGGCGCCAAGTTGATCGACGAAGCGATCGACCACTTGCTCACCGAGGTCCGGGAAAAGCGAGTCCGCCAGACATTCGCCGGCGCGCGAGCCGTGGAAAAGTCGAAGGCAAACGAGTATTGATCAACGACGCGCGCCCGCAGGGAGGTCCAACGATGCAGCTCAATCGCTGGCAACCCACGGCGTGGTGGCTCGAGCCACTCACGTCTCTTCTGGGAACCGATCCACGTGAAAAGTTGGTGGTCCCAGGTCGCAAACTAGCGACCTGGGAACGCCTGCTCGCGGCGGTGCCCTCTGCCCAGCGAACGCGAGTCGCTCGGCCTCGCCACCCGGAGTGCTGCGAGTCGGGGCTTGGCCTACGAACGGGGCACCTCGATGCGGCTCATGAATGGGTGCAGCATGCATCCGATCCGAGTGGCATGGCATGGCACTGCCTCATGCATCGTCTTGAGGGGGACCTTGGCAACGCCAAGTACTGGTCCCGCCGAGTTGGCCGACACCCGATTCACGAGCGTCTGGCCGAGGCAATCCAGCATGCGACCGAGCTCCCCACTGAGTTCAAGGCGCTGCTGATCGACTCCCGCGGCCGCTGGCTGGCCGAACCGTGGATCGACCTTTGGGGCGACCGCCGACTTCGATCCGAACCTGGCTGGTCGGAAGCGGCCGAAGCGATCGCCATTCTGGAATGGGAACTGCTTTTCGCTCACTCCCTGGAGGCCGAGAATTGACGCGTCCTCGCAGGATCGCTCGGGACTATTGAAGCCCCCGCTCGGCCACTTGGGACTCAAGCGATGCGTTTGGGCTAGCTCGGCTCCTCGCCCGGCCCCATCAACAGCAGGGCAAGGCAAGTCCGTGAAGAGGGGCGAAGCACGCAAGCACCCAATTGTCATGTTACCGCTCGGAACCATGCTCCCCGCCGCCCGACGGAGACCGCCAAGCCTCAGGAACTCTCGATTGCGGGCCGAGCCGAAACAGACAGTCGGTTGCGCGTCGCGGGATCCCAGGGTCTGCGGAGGGTCGGGTCTTCGTTTTCTTCCCGCCAGTAGGCAATCTCGGGCTCGCCGTGACACCAACTGAAGACGACGCCGCGTCCACCTCTTAAGCCGGGAATCTCGAGCAGCCCTTCCCCCAGGTTTCGCACTCGAATGCCGGCCATGGACAACTCCGACACGTAAACACGGAGTTGTTCGGAGTCGGCGTTGAGAGCCGCTCGACTCGCTTCCACTTCTTCGCTAAACCACAGCAAATTCGGGCTCGAAATTGATTTCGACAGCCCTTCCAGCAGCGGTCGACGGACTCCAATGACCGCCGCCAAGCGGACCATATCTCCGACGACCCGACGCAACCAAGGCAACATGGCCGAGGCTTCGTCGAAGGAGTAGCGACGATCTGAATCTTGCGACGAGGGCACCATGACTTCACTCTCCCCGGCTCAATCAGGGGGAACTTAGGCATTGACGAGAGTGGGTACCGAGTCGGAGCTAGGCATGAGTCGCCCCAGCACACGGTCTCGATACTGAATGTTAGACGTCTCCCCCTTGAGAATCCATGGGGCAAGAAGTGGGGAGAGCGCCTTCGGCACGAGCAACCGGAAAATCCAGTCATTCGCCCCGCGAATTCTTGACTCAATACCTTCCGCACGTAGAGTGGAAGGAAGATTTCCGAGTCGTCAAGAGGGGACAAGGATTTTTTGTGGTTGCGATTTTGCTCCGCGTTTCATTGGTTTGGATAGGGACCCACCTGACTCCCGTAACATCCAACGCGGACGACTTGGGATGAAATCCCAGGGCCGTCAAGCAGAGTGGGCCGTCAAGCAGAGATGGCTCCTGGTAGAACAAAGGAATGGCAAATGTTGGTCCTTTCCCGAAAGAAGAACGAGAGCATCGTCATCAACGACGACATCACGATCGTCGTTGTGGAGATCCGTGGCGACAAGGTCCGCTTGGGTGTCGAGGCTCCCAAGGAAGTCCCGGTTCATCGCCGCGAGGTTTACGACGCCATTAAGCGAGTCGATGCTCCCGCCGCCGAAGGGACCAGCGCTGAACCGAACGTCGAATAGATTGGCGATCTATCGATTGATTGAATTTCCAAGGCGTCGAGGCCGTTTGCCCCGACGCCTTTTTTGCTGCGCGGTCGGAAGTCTCGCATTTGTCCGATCGCGACACCGCAGGCGCCATTGCACTCCCCCCATCGCATCGCGATCCGCTTCGCTCCGTAGCCCCAGCGGCATCGCCACTCCCGGCCGCCTCGTCGCTATTAAGCTGGCGGTTGGCCCGTTGCGCCTTCGAGCTCGGCTCGTGGGGCATGGAGCCACGGTACAGCGGTTATCTTCGCGCGTTCGCCACGGTCAAGACTCAAGGTCGAGACCGCGCGAACCCGAAGAAGGAATGTCGGGTCCAGTACTCACCGACGCATGGTCCGCACCGACGCGTCCCGCCGTTGCTCGATGAACTGGTACTCCCGTTCGAGCGATCGAGACAAGTCGGAAAAACGAGTACGAGGTTATCGATTAGGGGCTCTTGACGCTCTTGGTCGCCCCGCCTAAAACGGCTTGTTCAATCGCCAATTCGTTGGCTTTTTGAGTCCGGCCCCATCGTCTAGCGGTTAGGACACCGGCCTTTCACGCCGGCAACACGGGTTCGAACCCCGTTGGGGTCACCTTCAGCCCACTTCGCTTCTCGCGAGGTGGGCTGTTTTCGTTGATGGGGTGGGTTTTGCTCGGGAGATTCCAGGCCGTGGTAAACACGCGGGTCGCTGGCCGCCTCGAGGAAGCGTTCCGCGTGGGGAGTCTCGAGAGAGATTGGCGGGCGCGGGGCGGCCTCCGATAGAATCGAGGGGCGGCGCGGGACTCTCCTCGTCGCTCGAGCCCCGCAATCAAGAGCTCCACCATGGCTGAATCCGAATCGAAATTCCCTCCACGCCGCCTCGGACTCTCCGACGTGTACGTTTCGCCGGTCGCCATGGGGTGTTGGCCAATCGCTGGCATGACGAGCCTGGAGGTCGACGACGCATCGAGCCGGGCGACGCTGCGCGAGGCGCTGCGGTGTGGCGTGACTCACTTCGACACGGCCTATTGCTATGGAGCGGCGGGTGAAAGTGAACGGCTCGTCGGCGAATGCCTCCGCGATGCGCGACACGCGGTGACGATCGCCACCAAGGGGGGCATTCACTGGAACGAACAAGGCGAGCGGGTGCAGGATGCTCGCCCCGCGACCTTGAAGCGACAATGCGACGAGAGTCTCCAACGACTCGGGTTCGATCATGTCGACCTGCTGTACCTCCACGCTCCCGATCCCCAGGTCCCCATCGCGGAATCAGTGGGAGCCCTCGCGGAACTCCTGGCGCAAGGCAAGACCCGCTCCCTCGGACTC
This sequence comes from Planctomycetales bacterium, assembly GCA_020426595.1. Lineage (GTDB taxonomy): Bacteria > Planctomycetota > Planctomycetia > Pirellulales > Pirellulaceae > UBA11682. Next base: position 5,467 of record JAGQPS010000180.1, on the reverse strand, counting down.
TCGAATGTGTCGGTGGCGCAACTGGAAGAAGCGCGACAAGTCGCCCCGATCAGCGCGGTCCAGCCACACTTCAACATGCTGCAGCGCGAGGTCGAGGACGATCTGCTCCCCTACTGCCAACAACATTCGATCAGCGCCATGGTCTATTGGCCGCTCATGAAGGGACTGCTCGCCGGCAAGCTGCCTCGTGAGCACGTGTTCGCCCCAGGAGACGGTCGAGCCAAGTACCCGATGTTTCAAGGCGAGGAGTGGCAGCGCAATCAAGACTTCGTCGACGAGCTGCGCGCCCTCGCCAAGGAACTGGGACGGAGCGTGACCGAAGTCGTGATCAACTGGACGATTCAGCGCGGCGGCATCACCGCGGCTCTTTGCGGCGCCAAACGCGACTATCAGATTCGCGAGTCCGCCCTCGCGATGCGGTGGCGACTAAGCCAGGACCAGATCGCCCAAATCGATCGGGCGATCGAGCGACGAGGCCCGATCGCGACTCGCGCGGCCGTGTAGGAAGATCGCTGTTCCACTTACGCTCTCGCGAGACCAGCGTACGGAGCGTGGTGGGGGACCGTGATTAGTCGGCTAGACGGTCGCTAAAGAGATGCCGCAAGCAAATGCTCGACCACGTCTCGAATTGGTCGAGCTCGCCCAGTACTTGATCGAGCCTCACGAAGCCGGCGTCCACGAGATCGGTTTCCCGCGGACGCACGGCGGGAGCCTCCAGGTCAAACCGATGCACGATCCCGAGGTGAACCCGCCCCACTTCGGAATCGTCGTCGTTGATCAAGCCAACGCACGTGCCCGAGTAGGACGCCGAGATCTCGACCTCCTCGTCCAACTCGCGCCTCATGCCTTGCTCGTACGGATCCCCGGCGACTTCATCTCCCTGACTGATGTGCCCACCGATTCCCACACTCCGCTTGCGGTGCAGCCGCGCTTCCCCCTGCCCTGTTCCCCGTGTGTAGACGAATACCGATTCGACTCCGTCCGCGTCGGTTGAAAACAACAGGACATAGGGAATCAGCTGTTTGAAGCTCGGGTCTTGCTCCATCGCCGAACGTGGCCGGAACGATAGGTTGTTCGGATCGGAAATCGCTTGCCAATAACGATTCACGTCGGTTTGGAAACCGTTGAAGTAGCCGAGTTCATGGAGCAATGTGGTGGGCATGACCAAGACGTGTTCTTCCATGCTCGCTTCTCCTCGTTTCCTGGCGAACGACTCACAAGACGGATACGACCAAGACAGGGTTACGCCAAGAGCCGGCCACCGACTCGCGATCCCACCGACGTCACGATCGCCTGACAGATTTGCTCGACCTCGTCGCCATCGAGCGTCCGGTCGGGCGCTCGCAGCGTCACGCTCAGCAACACGCGTTTTTGATCGGCGCCGTCCTTGTCGGGAGCTCGAAACGTCTCGCGATAGTCGATCGATTCAATGCACTCGGGTCGAGTCCGCTGGACGCACTGCTGGAGATCGCTCCAACGCACCGCCTCGCCAAGCACGAAGTTGAAATCGCGAGCCACCGACGGATAAGGGCTCAGTTGATTGAAGGTTCTTTCCAGTCGAGCCAGGGCCAACACTTGGTCGAGATCAAACTCGGCAAGCACGACGGGCTCGCGCAAATGAAACGCTTGCATGAGCCGATCGGAGATGACGCCGATCGTCCCCACGGCCTGGCCTTGCACCGCGAACGTCGCTTGATGAGCCGAATGAAACGCGGGGTGTCGGGGCGCCGCCGATTCGACCTCGGTCACGAGGCTGAGCTCGGCACAAATCGATTCCCAGATCCCCTTGGCTCGCGGAAACTCGTTCCCCATGACCCAAGCCAGTGTGAACGGTTCTCGCGGCAGTGAATTCGCGACTGGCCAGTAGACCTTGGCCATCTCGAACAGCTCGGCGTCGCGGCTTCCGCGAAACTCGTTGATGCGGCGAGCCTCGACGAGACTCGGCAACAAACTGCGGCGCAGTTGGTCCACCGCTCCCGCGGCCTGCATGCCTCGATCGAGCACGCCTTCCATGCCTTGCTGGACTCGGAGCGGAGCCTGATCGGCTTCGATGCCGCTCCAATCCTCCCAAACCGCGGGCACCAAGCTGCTCGTGAACGACTCGTCCAAGCCATAACAAGCGAGCGTCTTGCGGACTCGTTCCAACGCGACTTGGCGAGGCGGGCGCACGACGACCGACATGCCGATCTTGCCCTTCTCGGGAATGCGATCGTAGCCGTGAATCCGCGCGAGTTCCTCGAGCAAGTCGACCTCGCGAGTCAGGTCTCGGCGCCAAGACGGCGGCTGGACCTTGAGCACCGCTCCCGCCGACTCTTCCGTCACCTCGCACCCCAAGCTTCGCAGGATATCGATGGCCCGCGACGTTTCGATCGAGATGCCGATCAGCCGCTCGAATTGCGGCATCCGCAGCTCAATCGCGTCGGCCGTGGGCAGCGGAGCACCCTGCTCGACGCGCCCCGACAACAGCTCACCCCCGGCGACTTGCAACAACAACTCACAACATCGATCGCTCGCCCAGGCGACTCCCGCCGGATCGAGCGCCTTTTCAAAACGATGCGACGCGTCGGTGCGGAGCTTGATCGCGCGCGAGGCTTGTCGCACCGCCGCATGATCGAAAGCCGCGGCCTCGATGACGACTTCGGTCGTGTCGGCCACGATCTCGCTATTGACCGAGCCCATGATGCCGGCCAGCCCGATGACTCGCCCTTCGTCGGCGATCACGCACATGCCGGGCGACAACTTGTACGTTTGATGGTCGATGCCCTCGAAGCTCTCCTCGGCGTTGGCCGATCGCACGATGATCTCACGCCCTTGAATCGCGCGGCGATCGAAGGCATGCAACGGCTGACCACATTCCATCATGACGTAATTGGTCACGTCGACGACGTTGTTGATCGACTTGAGCCCGATCGTTTGCAGGCGCCGGACGAGCCATGCGGGACTCGGTCCGACCTTGACTCCTCGAATCACGCGCGCCGTGTAATGCGAGCAAGCCGCGTGCGGCTCGATCTGGACCCCAACCTCGCCACTGGTCGGCGTGGTTGATTCGGCGAGCTTCGGCTCGGGCACGCGCAATTCGACCTCGAACACGGCCGCGATCTCGCGAGCGATGCCGATATGCCCGAGGCAGTCGGAACGATTGCTCGTGACCTCGAAGTCAATACACGGGTCGCCATCGACGATCTCCGTCGATTCATGATTGAGACCAACCATGGTGAGCCGGTCGGCGACATCTTCATGGGATGAAGGGAGGTCGACGTATTGCTTGAGCCAATCCCAAGAGACTTTCATCACGGGCCCCTACGAGGCGGAGAAGACGAGTGTGAATTCGATCGCGAGGAGCGGTACGATTCCGCTCGAATCGCCAGTGGGCGATCGGCTCGCCACGACCGCCTAAAACTGGCGCAAAAATCGAACGTCATTGGTGTAGAGATCGCGGATATCGGTGATCCCGAATCGCCGCATGCACAGTCGCTCGACACCGAGACCGAATGCGAACCCCGTCACCTCATCCGGATCGAAACCGACGGCTCGCAACACGTTCGGATCGACCATGCCGGCTCCACCGAATTCGAGCCAACGATCGTTCCAAAAGAAATCGACTTCGACACTCGGCTCGGTGAATGGGAAGAACGAGGGTCGGAAACGCACTTGCACGTCGGTTCCCAAATAACAATTGGCGAACAGACGCAGGGTCTCCTTCAAATCGGCCATGGTAACGTGCCGATCGACGAGCAAGCCTTCCATCTGATGGAACATCGGATAGTGGGTTGGATCGGCGGTATCCGGTCGATACACCCGCCCCAACGCGATGATCCGAATCGGCGGCTTGCGATTCTCCATCACGCGGATTTGCACGGTACTCGTTTGGCTGCGCAGGAGGCGCAGGACCTGCGAGTCGCCACCGCTGATGTAGAAGTTCTCGAGCGGATCACGGGCCGGATGGTCGGACGGAATGTTGAGCGCGTCAAAGTTATGCCGCTCGTCCTCGATCTCGGGTCCATCCTCGAGTGAGAAACCGAGGCGTCCCATGATGTCGACCAGCTCCGCGATCGATTGCGCGATCGGATGTTGCCGGCCCATTCGCCGAGTCCAACCCGGAAGCGTCGGATCAAAGCGCGGGTCGCTCGCCGACTCGCCGCTCGAACCAGCTTGAATCCGTTCCTTCGCGTTTTGCAGCGCGTTCTGAATCAGGTCGCGGACTTCGTTGAACCGCTGCCCCGCCGCTCGCTTGTCAGGCCCCGGAACCGCCCCTAGCCCCTTCTGGACCGTCTTGAGACGTCCGTTCTTGGCCCCCAAGAACTCGATCCGTGCCGCTTCGAGCGATTCGTCGTCGGTCGCGGCCTCAAAGGTCCGCTGGGCCGCTTGAGCCAACTGGTCGAGTGCCTCGAGGAATGCTTCGATCGCCATGACCTCTCCGCTTCAATCGCCCTACTGGGCACCTAACTTGAACACGACGGAATTTGAACTCCTCGGATACTCGCGCCAGTCAAGCGTTGATCCAGCGTTCCCCTAGGCCCGGTAGTCGCGAGCGATGAGGTGTGGCGAGACCGCTACAGGGACGAGACCGAAGTGCCGTGTCGAGACGTTGAACCAACAGTCTCGAGCAACAAAAAAGGGAGAGCGTGGTCACCACCGCCGCTCTCCCGCATGAATTACAACCGCCCTGTCGAGGACAGAGCTTGATGGGCTCGCTCGCGGCCAACGCCGCCAGGGAGCCGAAGCCGTCGACCCTTAGGCCGCCATCGCGGCCTTCACGGCGTCGACCACCGCGTCGAAGCCGGAGGGATCATCCACCGCGATCGTGGCGAGCGACTTGCGATCGAGCTCGATCTTGGCCAGCTTCAATCCATTGATGAATTGGCTGTAGCGAAGACCACGAGCCCGACAAGCGGCACTGATACGGGTGATCCAGAGAGCCCGAAACTCGCGACGACGATTGCGTCGGTCACGGTAGGCATAAACGCCAGCTCGAATCAGGGTTTCCTTGGCCGATCGCAGCAACTTGCGACGACCTCCGACGAACCCCTTCACCTTGCGAAACAGCCGCTTCTTCGCTTGAGTACGAGCGGCGCCCTTACGAGTACGCATGAATCAAAACCTTTCACGGATGGGGCTCGATGCAGGCCTCGGAAACGATCTCTTTCCGATGTTCAATGCCCGAACGAAACCTCTTCGATCAAACCAACACCCAATCAGGACAGGCCCAACCCGTACACAGGCCCAACCCGTACACGACTGGATGCTCCCCCACGGCAAACGGCTCAATAGCTGTTTCCGTTGAGGGCCCGGACGATCATCTTGTTGATCGTCTTGTCGGCCACGACCGTGCCACGCAGCGTGCGGCGTCGCTTGGGCGACATACGCGTCTGCAAGTGGCTCGTACCGCATTGGCGATGCTTCGCCTTGCCGGTACCGGTGAGGCGGAACCGCTTCTTGGTTCCCTTGTGAGTCTTCATTTTCGGCA
>JAGQPS010000017.1 GCA_020426595.1 Planctomycetales bacterium | reverse complement strand
CGGATGGCGCATGAGCAAGCGATGGACGAGGTCGCGCGCGCCGAGCAACGCTATCAACAGGTGGTCGCCGAGGCTCGGCGGCATTGGCTCGACCATGCGGATGAACTGACTGTCGACCTGCCGGTTTTGCCATCGCCAGTGATGCACATGCCGCTGGAGGGAGACCAACCGGGAGTCGTCGGTCAGGCGACTCGTTGTGACGGAGACAATCAGATTGGATGTCCCGACTCGCCCGAGCTGGGTCGGACGAGTCCCTTCACGATTGGCATCTGGGTGAAGCCAGCGATTCAACAGCCGCGGATGTTGGTCTTGCACCAAAGCGTCGCGGCGGAGGACTCGGCCTTCCGTGGTCTTCAGCTGACCATCGACGATGGCCACCCCGAATTCTCGATGATCCACTTCTGGCCGGGGAACGCGGTTCGGATCGAATCGCTCGATACCATCGCCGTCGATCAATGGACCCAGTTGGTCGTCACTCATGATGGAAGCGGCCGAGCCGATGGTCTGCGACTGTTCATCAATGGTCGGCAAGCGGAAGTGCGAGTCGAGCGGGACAAGCTGACTCGTGATATTCGCCATCGTTCCGAATGGGGCGATTCCAACTCGGGAGGCGTGAAGCTCGCCTTGGGCGCCCGTTTCCGAGATGTCGGATTTCGCGATGGATTGGTCGATGAGCTGTTCGTGTTTGATCGACCTCTGTCGTCCCTGGAAGTCTTGAGATCATTTCGTGACGTGGTCGGGATGGACGAACCACTCGATTGGGACTCGTCGTTGACGATCGAACATCAGTTAATCGTGGAGGATGCGGGCATTCGCGCGGCTGGGGAGGAACTGCTCGCGGCTCGACGGCACGAGAACGAGGTCGTCACCGGAATTCGTCAGATCATGGTGATGGAACACGACCCTCAGGCTCCCGCGACTCATGTGCTGGCTCGCGGCGACTATACCGCCAAGGGAGACGTCGTGACCGCCAACGTTCCACAATCCCTGAGTGATGTGCCGCTACAGGGAGACGGTCGGTTGGCATTGGCCCAATGGATGACCGACTCGCGTCATCCGCTGACGAGCCGCGTCATGGCCAATCGGATGTGGCATCTGTTTTTTGGACGTGGGATTGTCGTGAGTCTCGAGGATTTTGGTTCCCAGGGTACGCCCCCAACGCATCCCGAGTTGCTCGACTTTCTGGCTCGGTACCTCGTCGATCATCAATGGAACCTGCACGAGCTTTGCCGAGTGATCGTGTTATCCAACACCTATCGACAATCTTCCGTCGCGAACAACGCGGATGACTACGTGAGCGATCCGGGAAATCGCTGGCTGGCTCGAGGTCCCAAGCATCGACTGTCGGCCGAGCAGTTCCGCGATTCGGTGCTCGCCGCCAGCGGATTGCTAGTGCGGCAAGTCGGTGGCCCGAGTGTCATGCCTTACCAGCCGGCGGGACTTTGGGAGGAAGCGGGGACTGGCAAGTCGTATCGACAATCGTCGGGGGATGGCTTGTATCGACGGAGCATGTACACGTTTTGGAAACGGACTTCGCCGCCTCCCTCGATGCTGACGTTCGACGCGACGAGCCGCGAGACGTGCACGGCGCGTCGGGAACTGACCACCACGCCGTTACAGGCGCTGGTGATTCTGAACGATCCCCAGTACGTCGAGGCGGCTCGCGTTTTGTCCGAGCAGCTTGTGCTGCGGCATGGCACGGAACTCGATGATCGTTGGACCGAGCTGTTCCGTCGACTCACGGGGCGACCGCCGACCGATCGGGAGCGGGACGTCGTGCGTGGTTTGTACGACGAGCAACTGGCTTACTTTGAAGCGGCTCCCGAGCGGGCCCGGGAGTTCCTCAGTGTTGGCGAGCGGCCGATTCAAGCGGAACTCAACGCGATCGATGTGGCGGCCACGGGTGTCGTCGTGCAGACGCTATTCGCGTACGACGAAACGATCATGTTGCGCTAGTGAACCGAGCCGACGTCTCGCTGGAATGAACAACAACCGATGGTTGATATGATGGACGGTTTTATGGACTCGATGACGACATCACGACGGCATTGGCTGACTCGATTTGGTTTGGGATTGGGAAGCGTGGCCGCGACGTATCTGATGCAGCGCGACGCGGCGCGGGCCTGGTCCAGCGAGTCCGCGAGCGAACGATCGCCTGGCGACGGCGTACCGAGCCGTGGTGTGATCAATCCGACTCACCATCGCCCGACCGCCAAACGCGTCATTTACTTGTTCCAAGCGGGCGGCCCATCCCAATTGGAGACATGGGACTACAAGCCGCTGCTCAACGAGCGCCAAGGCGAGCCGTTGCCTGACTCGGTACGCAACGGTCAGCGGCTCACGGGGATGTCGGGCAATCAGGCCCACCTGCCGTTGGCCGGTTCGACTTTTCGCTTCGAGCAACACGGCGAGAGTGGAACTTGGGTGAGCGAGGTACTGCCTCACCTCGCGAAGCAAGTCGACCGGCTCGCCGTGATCCGATCGATGTACACCGAGGCGATCAATCACGACCCCGCGATCACGTTTCTCCAAACGGGCAATCAAGTCTCGGGACGTCCGAGTATCGGTGCGTGGTTGCAGTATGGACTCGGCAGCGAAACGGATGACTTGCCGGCATTCGTCGTGTTGATCACCAAGGGCAAGGGAGGCCAGCCGCTCTATTCACGTTTGTGGGGATCGGGGTTCCTGCCGGCTCGTTACCAAGGCGTGCAGTTTCGATCGGGACGCGAGCCGGTGTTGTACTTGGCGAATCCGCCCGGTATCTCGGGTGAGAGTCGGCGGGGCATGCTCGATCGTTTGCAGCAACTGCACTCGCTGGAGGAAGAGCGAGTTGGCGACCCGGAACTGGCCAACCGAATCGAGCAGTATGAGATGGCCTTTCGGATGCAGAGCAGCGTCCCGGACGTGGCCGATCTTTCCTCCGAGCCGGCGCACGTGCTCGAGTCGTACGGTCCCGACGCGACCCAACCGGGAACGTTCGCGGCGAACTGTGTCTTGGCTCGGCGGCTGGCCGAACGAGGCGTGCGGTTCATTCAGCTCTATCACCAGGGCTGGGATCATCACGGCAATGTGCCTGGCGGAATGCGGACGCAGTGTGGCGAAACCGATCAGCCCGCCGCCGCGTTGCTGGATGATCTTGCCCAGCGCGGCATGCTCGAGGATACGCTCGTGATTTGGGGCGGCGAGTTTGGCCGCACCAATTACTCGCAAGGAGCCCTCACAGCCGACAACTATGGTCGAGACCATCATCCTCGCTGCTTCAGCATGTGGATGGCGGGCGGCGGCATTCGTGGTGGCGTGAACTACGGAGAGACGTGCGAGTTCGGGTACAACATCACGGCCGACGGCGTCCACGTGCGTGACTTCCATGCCACGTTAATGCATCTCATGGGGATCGACCACCAACGCTTCACGGCCAAATTCCAAGGGCTCGATGCACGATTGACCGGCGTCGAGCCATCGCGAATCGTGCGTGAACTGTTGGCGTGATCGCAAGCCCATGGGCCTCGCGCCGCTGGTTCGCCGCTATTGCCCACGTCGTTCAGCCGCTTGGCGGATCGCCATTTGCGCGTTGCGTAGACGAGCCGGCCAACGAAAGGTAGGCGCCGCGTCGGGATCGTATCCGTCGAGGTGTTCGTCCGTGAGTCGCGTTACTGGCTTGGTGTAGCGCAGTTCGGTATCGCCGAATACCTCGCGGCAGATTTCCGCCAGTCGCGGATCGTATTCGATCAACTCCTCACGCGTATCGACGTGATTGTGATCGTGGTCGTTCTCGCGGTTGTTGTCGAACCACGATTGAACTCCCTCGGCGAAGTACTCGTGGTGATTGACGCTCGCGTACTTGCCTTTCCAGAGTCCCTCGTCCATCGCGGCTTGATAGGTGGCTCGCAATCGCCCGTCGAACGTGGGATCGATGTTCATCATGCCGCGCAGGTGAATGTTGTGCGCGAGTTCGTGAATCAAGATGCACTCGGTTGAGTAGGGATCGCCCGGGTAGCCCAACAGGTTTTCCTCGGCGCACGAACAGAATGGATCGCGTTCGCTGCCACCCATGCCACGGGCTCGAGCATCCCAAAAGTCCTTGGCCTCGATCTCGGGAAACTCGCGCATCGGACTTCGAGCCATGCGGGCGAACTCCGGCTGGTCGGTCGTGAACTCATTGTGAGCCAGTATGCAGAGGCGAGAACCACTGCGGATCATCGCCTCGCGCACGTCCGGCCGTTTGGCCAGCATCAAATTGACGAGATACACCGCCTCCCGCACGGCGTAAGGGCTCACGCCTTCGGAAGCGACGATCGGCAAGCCTTCCGCGCTGGCATGTTGTGTGTAGAAATCGGGAATGCCCAACTCGTTGGGCGGCTCGAATCTCACGGCTTGGATCGGTACTTCGCTCGTGACGACGCGCTCGTTGGGCTCGTCCTCGCCAACCAGCACGAAGCGATGTCCCAATGTCGTCGTAATGAACGTCATCTCTCCTGGGGCCACTCGACCATTGGGGACTCGCTCGGAGTCGCTCTTGAGCCAGTAGACGTTCAGCGCTTGGTCGCTCCCGTTGATGACTTGCAGAACCGGGCGGCGTTCGCCTGGTTCTTGGCCGAAAGACACGACCGGCGAACCGCCGAGGGTCAGCTGAACCGCGAGCAAGCCGATCAACAAAGTCGCCGGGAACCTGAAGGTCGCAAACATGGGCATTTCTTTCGCGAGGAACGATACCACTTGCGGAGCCGAGCGTTCCGCGAGTCGATCACGGGAGTCACCCCGAGTGGTTCACCATCATAGCCAAGACAACGGGCAGCCGGATCCCTTGCAACGGCTCTTGGACTCACCCTCTCGTGCGGGTTTCGGTCCGGCGTGGGTCCCAAGGTAGTCACTACTCGTGACCGACGGTAACGTGAGTGCACGAGTTTGAGTCGCGCGAAGTCGGATCAAGCAATCCGACACTCCAGGTGAGAGGTTCGTTCCTCAAGGGAAGGACGTCGATGAATCTTGTTGGCCGATGGGGATGCTGGTTGGGAGTTGGTCTGACGTGCCTGGCGAGCTTGGCCACGACGGCGTTGGCTCAAACGGTCGCTCTGCCGGCGACTCAAGATAACTCGATCGTCTTGCTCGACGGCGAGTGGACACTCAACGCAGGGAACCAAGGGCGAATTCGCATCAAAGGCAATCAGCATTTGGTGGCGATGAGCTTTGACCTAACGGCGATTCGAGGCCGGCGAGTCCGCCGTGCGGAACTCGTGTGTCACGCGGCCGCGGAGACGATAAGTGGTGTCACGATTTCAACCATAGCGACTCCCTGGGACGAGATGTCGTCCAACGGTCTCACCGCGGGCATCGAAGGTGTCGCGGGCTGGGGTTATGCGGGAGCCCGTTTTCCGGCGGTGTGTGGAGGAAACGCCGGCACGCTCGTTCACGCGGCGACATCCCCGATCATCGAGGGCGCGTATCACTGGGAGGTGCCTCCCGACATGGTGCATGCCATGGCGATCGGCGTCGCGCATGGGCTCGCGATTCATGAACACGACGCCGACTATGGTCGCAATCCGACGATCTTCTCCCGAGAGCAGTCGGGCCGAGCGCCCGTGTTGATGGTTGAACTGGATTCGGACTCCGAGCCAGCAGCCGAGGCCGCTACCCGACCGAGGCTCGAGGCGATCGATGGCACGAGCGCCCGAGTATGGTTCGAGGCTCCGTCCGACGGATTCGCTTACGAGGTTCAGGTCGATGGTGTCTCGGTGGGTCGTCATAACATTCCGTTGGTCGAGCCAGGAAGCACCCAGGCGGTCGAACTTCGAGACTTGCCTCCATCGGTCGTGCGCGCTGGACCTCATGACGTCTCGATCGTCACGCTCGACCGAATCGGGCGTCGGAGTGAAGCGGCGACGATCACGGGCGAGTTGTTCGTGGGGACGGGATTGGAGTTTCCCGAGCCAATCGAGCCTCGACCGATCCTCGACGCCCTGTCCGGGTTAAGTGCGATTCCGTTGACCGATAAGTACGACTGGAATGGGAAGGCGGTCGGCGATCTACCGGAGTCGTACCGGCGACACAATTCGATCTTTGATGGACGCACGGTCCGACTTCAGGCCGCCGCGGGTGAGGTGGTCGGATTCCAGCTATTGGTTCGAGGAACGAGGGCCACGACTCTTGAAGTCGGTTTTCGAGATTGGTCGCCGCGCGTCGATCTGTGGCAAGCCTTGTATGTCGTCGATGGTGGAAGTCGAATTCCAGATCCGCTGCTCCCGCTGCCTTCTCCCCTGCCGCTCGACGCCGAACGCGACCAAGCGGTGGTGGTCGACATCTACGTTCCATTTGACTCGGCGGCTGGAGCGCGTACGGGGAATGTTCGGCTGTCGGACGGGCGTGAACTGGAAATCGAGTTGGAGGTGTTGCCCTTCGCCTTGCCGCGCGAGGCATCGTTCTTGTGCGAGATGAACAGTTACGGACTTCCCGATCGCGTCGAGGACTACTACGCCTTGCAGCGAGTCGCGTACGATCACCGAGTTCATTGCAATGTGTTGCACTACTCCCATCACACCGCGGCTCCCGGCGCGCGGAAGAGTTCGCTCGACATGCGTCTGCCTTCGGGGCGTCGCATGGACAATCGTCGGTACGATGCGATCGAGCCGGGAGCGACGGGCGCCTATTGGGACGACTTCATCGTCGCCTTTGGACCGTTCCTCGATGGCTCGTGTTTCGCGGATGGTCATCGCGGTCCCATCGCGGCTCCCGGTTTCTATCTCACATTTCATGAGAGTTGGCCGCTGAATTGTCGTGAGTTCTTCAACGGCGATCCCGACGCCTATCAAGCGTTCCATGACGCCCCCGTTTACGCCGACACGTACCGAGCGATCATGACCGACTGGGCGCGAACCGCTCATCGATCGGGCTGGGATGCGGCTGGGTTTCAGGTCTATTTCAACAACAAGGGGTCGCTCAACGAACCGACCAAGGCTCCGTGGATTCTGGACGAACCCGCCTCGTACTGGGACTATCGAGCGCTGCGGTACTACGGTGAGTTGACCGATCAAGGACTGGCGGACGCGGGTTCCGAGTCGCCGCGAACGCGTTACCGCATCGATATCTCGCGCCCCGAGTTTTGTCGGGGACAACTCGCGGGGCGCGACGACTTGTGGGTCGTTTCGTCACGAGCGTTCGCCGACTATCGACGTCTTGTGACCGATCGCATGGCTCACGATCGGATCGACGTTTGGGTCTACGGCACTTCCAATCCAGTCGCGACCAGCAACCGCCAACTGATCGCTTGGGGGCTCGAGGCCTGGTCGCATGGAGCCACGGGATTGGTGCCTTGGCAAACCGTCGATAAGACCGGCGACGCGTTACGCTCCGCGGATCAACTTGGGATTTTCATCTTCGATCAGTCCAATGCCGACGAGATCGAGATTCGACATTCGTTGCGGCTCAAGGCATACCGTGAACTGCAGCAACTGATCGAGTACTTGGAGTTGGTGCGCCGTCGCAAGGGCTGGAGTCAACAACAAATGCGAGAGTGGGTCACTCACTATGTGTCTCTGGAAGGAGACGTCGAGCAACAAAGCGAGGAGGACGCCGGAACGGTGTCGTACGATCGCGGTTCATTGCTCGCCACGGAGTCGCTGCGACGAGCGGCGATCGAGCTTCTCAGCCGTCCCGACTGAAGAACTTGGCGGTCTGGGGCTGACTAGTAAGTTCCGAGGAAAGCCGAAGCGTGAGCGACGGACTCTTCATGGGCAACCACGGAGTAATACCGAGAGCACGGAGAACGAACCAGACCAGCCGTTTGGATTCAGGGACGTGCGCTTCCCTTTTTGTTTTTACGGCCATGGTGTCGCATGCGACTTAGACTTGCACCAGCAAGCCGCTTACTTCGACGACGCCAGGGCGATCGTTGGGAGTAACGGTACGAAAGCCGAGCCAGAGCTCGGGCTGAGAAGATGTGAGCGGCTCTCGGAACATCACGATCCGAGGTTCGCCGCTCGGTCTCAATTCCGCATCGGGCTCGGCGCTAAGTCCCTCTTTGCTCGAGGAGCCGTGGCACCGCACCACGGGTCCCTTGGTATCGCGATAACGCACGACGATTCCCGTGACTTGACCGAGGCCAATCGTTGGGTTGGTTAGCTGTTGCGTGACCAGCGAGCCATCGGACGGAAGAGCGATTCGTTGGCCCTTCAGATCGCACAAATCGATCCAGGAACGTGGCTTGCGACCGAGCCATGACCAGATTCGAAACCCAGGCAGACCGAGCAAGACCGCTGGACTTCCGTCGGGAAGTACGAGGTATCTCGTCGCGCATTTGCGTTTGATGTGTGGGGCGATGTATCGACCGATGGATGCGGGTTGGCCCGCTCGAGTCATCGCCGCGAACAGCAGCGTACCCGGTGTGCCCGCCGGATTCGCGGGACTCACCGACCTTGCCGCCGGCTCACCTTGAGATCCAACGAGCGTCTCCTGACCGAGGAGCTGGAGCGCGTTTTGCGTTTCCCTGGCTTGCTCGAGATCCGACGAGGAGAACCCGTCGCGCTCCCATTCCCAGCCAGAAGCCAGATGAACCGCGCGATCGATCGCGGGACGCAAAGCGGATTGAACTTGGGCATGCCGCTCGGCGAGGGCCGTCGACTCTTGATTCTTGAGTAGTTCCCGGAACTCGCACAATACGAGACTCAGTTTGCCCTGCTTGCTCGCGAGGGCTTGTTGGTCGCTTGGTGTTGGCGCGGCCAGGAGGTCCGACACCATGGCGGCGGTCAGTGGCTGAGTCGCGATCTCGAGCAGGTCCGCGACGCCGAGAGGGGGTAAACGAAGATTGCGAGTCGAGGCCCACCATAGTTCGTCGCGGAAAGTGAGACGGCGTTGCTCGGCTTTCGCCGCGGCGATCTCCCGCCTCAGTTCGCCGATCGTCCGCCAGAGATCGTGAAAGAAGCCGTTAATCGGATGTTCGGGATCGAGCGACGCGCAGTATCGCGCGAACTCCTCGGCTCCACCGAAGCGATGCTTGACGTCGCGCCAATGAGCCTCGTAGATCTCGTTTCGTACGTCGGGCGGGAAGCGTTCGATCGTCGAGCGAAACCGACGGAGGAACTTTTGCTTGACCGCGAATAGCCCCGGCCCATCGAGTCCTCCGGTGCTTTGTTCGCTGGGCCGAAAACGGACCATCGATTCTCGCACGGCTTCCAGGCGAAATCGTTCCAGGAAACGCAAGTGCATTTCCACGTCCTGATGACGGCGAAACGACTCATCGAATCCCATGATCGACAAGAGGGCGCGACGTCGATACAACGGCGTGTTGGTGTGCAGGTAGTGCTGATCGTATCTGAGCGTCAGAAGTTCCAAGGTCAGGTCGCCGTCGTGGTACCGCGACGGATCATCTTGTTCCGAGTTCCAGCCGAGGTAGCCTCCATAGACCGCTTCCACGGGACTCGTCGCCGCCCGCAACGCCTGGACGCTGGCTTGCAGCTTGTTGGGCAAATAGACGTCATCGTCGTCGAGAAAGCAGATGTACTCGCCTCGGCTCGCCAGCAATCCGGTGTTGCGGGCGGCGGAGCCATTGCGCGGTCGGGAATGGCGGAGATACCGGATTCGAGAGTCGTCAGCGTACGATCGCAGCAGCGATTCGGTGTCGCGTCGAGCCGCGCTGTTTGGCGGATTATCATCGACGACGAGTAGTTCCCAGTTGGCGTACGTCTGGGCCCGTACCGATTCGATCGCTTCACGCAGCACATCGGCTCGTCCGTACGTGGGAACGATGACCGAGACGAGATCGGCGACGACTCCTAGTTCGGCTCGAAGCGAATCGGCCGAATTCGCCACGGCTCGAACCGACGCCCAATCCTCGCGGGACTGGGAATCGCTCCGCGGGTCGGAGAGTAGCTCCTTGAGCGCGGATTCCTTGACCTGTCGTTCGGGCTCGAGGAATACCACATAGTCCGCCTCGAGCCGAAATTCCAAACCGTCCGGCCAGGGAGACGCTGGCGATGGCGAGGCGGTCCGCTCACCGAGCTCGGCGGCGGGACCATGGAGCGGACGCGGCCCGTCGGGCGAGTTCCATAGCCAGCCCACCGAGAACTCGCGCTCCAAGGACGACGCGCCGATCTCCACATCGAGCCGGTTCGGATCGTCGATCACGATCACGAATCTCGGCGTGGTGATGAGTGTCGTATTGTCGGGCGTTGGCTCCGGCAATGAGTCGCTCCTCGGGGGTCCGCTCGATTCAAAGCGAAGGGGCTTGCTTCGACCGAGCCTCGATCACGAAGTTCGGCCTAGTTCAGGGTTAGCATCACGGACACAATCCGCTCCGATGCTCGCCCATCCCAGAACTCAGGTGGTTGATAGCCCTCTCCGCGACGACCTTGCTTCACCGCCGCCAGGGTCTCGGAAATAAGGGCCTCACGAGAACCTTGGATCAGTCGGTTGGTGCCTTGGGTGATCGTCACGGGCCGTTCCGTATTCGGGCGAACGGTCAAGCAAGGCGTGCCGAGGTAAGTGGTTTCTTCCTGGACTCCGCCCGAGTCGGTGACGACGACCGCGGCGTGAGCTTGGCAGGCGAGGAAGTCGAGATAGCCGAGAGGCTCGACACGCTTGATGTTCGGCGAGCAACTCAAGCCGAGCGACTCGATCCGAGCGTTGGTCCGTGGATGCACCGGGAAGACGACCGGAACGGTTTGACTGATTTCGTTCAAGGCGCCGATCAAATCGGTAAGCGCTCGCGGATCGTCAACGTTGCTGGGACGGTGCAAGGTCGCGAGCGCGAACTGCTCGACACCAAGCCGATTCGCGAGAGCCGGCCAATCGCGCCGCGCGATCGGGAGCAATCGAACGAGCGTGTCGATCATCACGTTGCCGACGAACCGAATCTTCTCCGCGGGAATTCCCTCGCGAAGCAGATTCTCGTCGCCGTCGCGGGAAGGCGTCAGCAGCAAATCAGCCAACTGATCGGTCAAGAGACGATTGAGTTCCTCGGGCATCGTTCGATCGAAGGAACGCAAGCCCGCTTCCACGTGCGCTACCTTGAATCCGAGCTTGGCCGCGACCAACGCGCAGGCAATGGTCGAGTTGATATCGCCCGGCACGAACACCCAGTCGGGTTGATACTCAAGTAAGACGGGCTCGAACTTGGTCATCACCTGAGCGGTTTGGACGGCGTGACTCGCCGAGCCAACTTGCAGGTTGACATCAGGTCGAGGAAGCGACAGTTCGTCGAAGAAGACGCTCGACATATTGCTGTCGTAATGCTGCCCCGTGTGAACGAGTCGCTGCTCGAACAAGTCCGGATGCTTGGCCATCTCGAGAAGAATGGGACCCATCTTCATGTAATTGGGGCGAGCACCCACGACGTGCAGAATTCGGAGCATGGCCGAGCGAACCTCAATCCAAATGAGCGGCGGAACGTTAAACGGATATGTTTGACCGAGAGGCAACGGGCGGCGACCACGTGCCCGATATCGCCTCGTTCCGGGGGGGCATGTAGGCTCCTGCGGCGCTACCGCACGTCTTCGATCCGTTCCTCGTCGCACACGATCTCGCACGGATCCGAGTCGGAGAAAGTACCGGAGGAGACTCCAATCGATCCAAAGAAGTGCTCCATGACGAAGTTAACCCCTCGCTGGTTCACGGTGCGCAGATCGGGATTGAAGAACATGCCTCTCGCCGGATGAGTCGATATGATCTCGTAGGATGGGAAGTAATGGCAGTCGGCGAGTTTCTCGCAGGCCATTCCCGCCACACTTCGCAATGTACTCTTGGAATACGTCGTCGCGACCAGCACGTGATCCTTGGATGCCGTGGCGGTGAGAGGTACCGGGGAGACGGTCAGAACGAGCTTGGCGCGCGGATTCAGACTTTTGAGAATGGCATGAAAGGCGGCGAGATCTTCGTAGACGGAGAACGCATCGTAATTCACGAACTCATAGCGGACCGGGTCGTATTCACCACAGATGACCCCGGGCGCCGTCGGGAAGACCGCGCTACCACCTTTCAGCTGCCACGCCTCGGTGAGGCCCAGTGTGAATACAAACACATCCAACTCGCCGAGCAATTTCGCGATGGCATTCAGATGCTGCTTTCGCAGGGTCAGCACTTCATCGGCGGTCGCATGACCGATCGGATCGACGGACGGCCGTTTCGAATCATAGAAACGATCTTGCTTCGTCCAAATCGGTTCGGGCGAAATCCACTCACCAATGGCTTCTCGCGTTAGCTCCAGAAGCTGACGGGCCGTATAAACATTTCCGTAACGGGCGGAATAGAGTCCAAATCCAAATCGCGTTCGCTCTTCGCTCGGGATAAAATCTGGAGCGGGCTCCAGATCCAGGAAGTTGGCGCCACGCTCCGCTAACTGTCGACCGATGTGTTGCGCGAAACAACTGCCCGCGGTCGCGAACTTGTCGGATAGTGATACTGGGATGGGAAGAGCGATCTCACTCAAATCGAAATAGGATCGTTCGGTAATTGCCGATCGCCAGAACTTCTTGGCGGGCTGGTTCTTGTACGGATGCATGCCAAGTTAGCCTTGCTGTTGGGCCATTGCGGCTAGGCGGGACGCGATCGCGGAATCTTGATTCCACCGTTCTGATGGCTCGTTTCTCTTGGAAATAGTCGTCTCGGAAGACCTGACATTTTCCTCAACCGGCGCCTCGTTCTTGAGTTCATGGAATCGTCGGGCGATGTCCAAACAAGTGCCGCCATCCGCAGACAATGCGGCCAGTGACCACCGACGCAAGGTAAGGCCATTGAATCGGTGGCCAATTACCTCGGGGTCAAACTCCGAGACCATCAGCGAATTGCCTTTCCACGGCAACTGCTGTACGAAATGAATGGCTTGCCGATGAAAATGGTGATCGGTTGGGTTCTGAACGACGATGAGCTGGTTTGGGTGGCCCTGCCGATAAAGATCGCCACAGTCGTTGATGAACGAGCCTCCAATGTCCTCGACTTTCTCAACCCCTGGCCAACAGTTCCGCAGGAATGCATTGCGGTGACTTTCAAAGTAGTGCCCGATGTTGGCAATCGGATTGTTGGCGACGCAGCAGCTATTCTCGAATCGATAAGACTGCACCAAGGCCGCATGGGCTCCCACCGAACTGCCAACAAACACCAGACGTTGGGAGCGGAGTTGAGCGCTGACTCGAGATACGAGCTCGGTGATCGCACCGCACAGATCAAATCTCGCACTCCCTTGATACCAGCCCGACTTGATTTCCGTTGATCGCTCGAGCGATTCATCGGCAATCGAGAGGCTTAGTGTGTCTTGCGATTCGAGTCGCGTGGGGAGTAATTCTTGAAAGAAAGGCACCGCGCGTTGTGTTTGGTCGATCGCTCCATGGAACTGCACGATCAGCTTGGTGGCCGAAGTGTCAGCCGTGGGCACATGTCCGACCTTGATGGGCAAAGCCGCAACACCATTCCGCTCGAATTCAGGCATTTTCAAGCGATAGACCGAACCGGGAACCACTCGGTGCTCGTGCAATTGAGTCAAAAACTCGACCAATGTCGCTGACTTCGGACTTTCATTCATGATCCATCGTGTCCTTGCTGGGCTAGATCCTGGCTGCTCAGCCTTGCTTAAGGTGCCACGCATTCGCGACTGACGCGAAGCAGTAAAAGGTCTTGCCCGACCGCGGAACAATCTCAGTCGCCACGCCCCCGTTTACCGCGCGTGAGAATCGTGTGGAAATGCAAGCGCCGTGGGGATCGCGAGGATCTTACTCACCAAGAACATCTTCCAGAGGCTGGGAGAAGCGGCATCCTGAGGTCGTCTAGCAGCAAATGGAGTGTTCCAATTCATTAGGGGCTCACGACACAAACTGGGTCGCTCTGGGCTTGAACAAGTCGAGTGGGATAGTCGGATGAGACCGCCATCGCGCACCCATCTCTTGCAACCGAGTGGGGCTCCAAATCTGGCTGGTCGATGTCCGCGTTTCAGCAGCACCTACGCTACGAAATCAGGGTCACTCCCGAAGTTCGGCATCCGCACGGACGACCCAACTTCGTACCCACTCAAGGCGTTGAGCAATTTGTGTTGGGCCAAGCAACCCCGAGTATGATCCGCCTGAAATACCTGTCAACGCAGGCCATGGCGGGCCACGGCGCGTGATTGGGCGTGTCTCGCCGTCCTGCATGGCGAGTACGACTGGTGTGGATTCTACCGGCTTCCGATGGGCTGAGGCGAGATTCTCCGGACCGTGGAACTGCTGGCCCAGAACCACGCTCTTACCCGTGTCCCTCATCCCCCTTTTGAAGGCGCGGCCCCACCGAACGAAACGCAATACCGATCTGCTGTCAGATTCCATTTTCCTGACTTCGCCACACCCGTCTCACTAGAAAATACGAGAAAACGCGAGTCGATCCGAGGAGAATGAGGATGCCGAACGGCCAACCAATTAGAGTCAGAGAGGTAGCGAAGCGATGCTAGACCGCTACCGAAGGTGGATCGCGGAGGTCTCCTCCTAACGGGATGGCACGCCCGATTCGCAGCCACCCACCTTGAGTCGGGAACCGTAAGGGGATTGCTGAGTTGACCCTAGACGCTGCTCTTAACGACCGCCCGATCAAATGGGTTTTCGTGATGGGTGCCGATCCTTGCGGATCGGAGACCTTTACCAGCGCATGCCGTCACATCACCAATTTCTCGACGGGCCAAGCCGAGGACGGTCCTGGGTTTCGAGAAGATGCCCACCCCCTACCGGGATTCCACATCGAGGTTTCAAGTCATTCCCTTTCGAGTCTGGAAGAGTGCGCTGTCAGTGACCCCTCCCAAATGGTCGTGGTGCAGCTCAACGGAGGCCGTGACGTGATGGGGAGTGGTCGAGACGGGGACCTCCGCACTTTGTCCGAGTGTGCGGGCGAGCCTGAGAGCGGAAGTTGCGCGGCGCCATCGGATTCGGTCGCGAGCCAGCCGATATCGCAAGCTTGCGGTGAGCCAACTTTTGATGGTGTATCCGTCAGAGGGCTCCAAGTCGTCGAGATCGATATGTCGAGGCCCGATTCGGGATTTCGCCGGTTCTGGGATGTGATTGGGGCTCAAGGGGATCTCGACGCCGCGCTCCAAGAGATGAAGAAGCACACACAAGTTCCTGTCGATCACTCCCAAGGGTGCAACGTGGATCTGCCTGAACCAAAGTTCGCCTCGTGCCCGCCTGCGGGACCTGGGGCTTCCAGTCCAGGGATGGGTTTGATGATGTCCGCGGTGGTGCCCGACACAATCCGCTCCGCGATTTCACGACTCGAGTCCACTCTCAAAACAGAGCTTGGAGAAGACGCTTCGTCGTTCGATGTCAACGGCAGCGTCGCTGAACTGCTTGTTCAAGTTCTTGGTGCTTTCGAAGCGGCCCGGCTGAAATGGGAGGCGGATCGGGAGGAGCTCAAACTTCGACTCCACGAAACCGAACTGGCTCTGCGAGAGCTATCCGAGTCGCTCGACGAGTGGAAAGCGCGGAGCCGAAGTCAGAAGAAGAGCGAGCGATGGCTGCAAAGGGTAAAGGTGCGTTTGGAAAACCAGTTGACCGACGCGAACCAACGCTTGGAAATCGCCCAGGAGCAATTTCGGTTGATCGCCAACCATATCGATCACATGGAGGCGGTTACGCAAGTGCGTAAGGGCTATCTGCCACGACTTGGAGCCGCGCTGATATCGCCCTACACGAGTCGCAAGTACCCGCTGCGCAAAGTAAAGAAACAGCTCAACAACACTCATCCATCGCTCGCGAACTGGACTGAACCGGTCAACCCATCCTTTACCGTTCTAGGCCGATCGGATTGCGAATCGCTGCTGACCAACTCGCACGACCCGGTACTCACACTCAATCGTTTGGTGGACCATGGGGTCATGCGCGTGGAGGATGTTGGTTTCATCACCGATCGAATGATGCGTAATCGGGATGAGGCCTTCCCTGCCCTGGTCGAGAAGTTCACGGATATCAACGATGAACGCGCCCAGGCCCTGGTTTGGATTCACGTTACGGACTACCGGGGCGAGGCGGTCGATTCGAGCGAGGTCAAACATGGGTACTTGTTGTTGAGAAAGAGCGAAATCAGGCTCTCCAGCATGGACTACTCCTGTTTAATCAAGCTGGCGGTGAAGTCCGGTGATATTGAACTCGTCGAACTGATACTTGACGACCTGGGTGAGTTGGCAGGGAAACTACCGCCGATCTGTAAGATCGGGATCCTGCGACTGGTGACCCGAAGACAGGCGGATTACCGAAGTTGGCGGGAGCGTCTCGGTATCACACCTATTGAAGAAGTGAAGATCTACGAGCTCGACTTTCTAAATGGCGTGCTGCCAGCCATGACTCATGGTGATGCGATCGATCGACTTTGTCGCGTCGTGCCACCCGAAGTCAGTGATGAGATCACAAGAGACATCAAGGATTGTTTTGAGCGACGTCCCTCTCAGTGCGGTTGGATGGACTGCCGAGGCAATGCCTCGCTGAGACAGTCGTTGATGGACTCGATTCGCCAAAAGCTCGCTGACCGTACCCCTTACTCGTTGATCCGTCTTGGTGATGGCGAGTCCTATGCATGGACCGGAGAAATCTCGGCGGAACGAGTGAGGTTTCGAGAGATGGCATGGTGGGGAACGACCTTGCCAAGTGAATTGCGGCATCGGATCGCCAGCGAAATGTTTGACGCGATTCGAGAAGCCGATGTTCTAGGAGTGCCTTCGATTTTCCGGATTGCCCGGGACATCATGGGATCGCGCAAGTCGCTCTATGAAGAACCCTCGAGACGCGAGCTGGTAACGGTGCTGCATGGTGCCTTCGAGCTGCCGGGAGAGGAGCGAAGGTTTACCGAGGAGCGGATTCATCAACTCTGTTTCGATCTTGAAGGCATCGAGCAGCTCATCCCGGCCGCACGGCGAGTCGTCGTGGTCTCGAGCATCAAGGAAGAATTGATTCAAGGAGCGTTGCGAGAACGCTTGGCCGACCAACCCCTCATCACGATTCCCATTCCAACTCACGCCCGCACCGCGGGTGGCGAGCTGTTTGAGTCCTCGGATCAGCCATTGCCATTCGTCTATGATCAGGTGCTGGACCAAATTCGAACCCAAGTGAGTCCTGGCTCACTGGTCCTAGTCGCCGGGGGTTCCATTGGAAAAATCTTCTGTGGCGAGGCGCGCCATGCCGGTGGAGTCGCTTTGGATGTGGGCGCGATGGCTGATTACTGGTTGGGAGCCAAGACGCGTTCGATCGCCGATATGATCTAGGCACGAGCCCTTGCTCGGCCTCGCGACAAGTTCGAGCTTTCTGGCACCGCGAATGTCAGGTCCCAGCGTGAAGGCCTCGCAGCCTTGGAAACCCCGTTCAGCAACGGTCGGCTCGTCCTGGTACGGCGGCAAGTCGAAAACGGCCAATCATGAGTCGGCGAGCGATTGACATCCGGCCTGGTGGAAGAGAGGTTCGCGCCCGTTAGCACGGGATGCGGTTGCCGAGCTTGTTGGGGAGATCGGGGCACGTTTGCAGTACCCGATCGTTCGCTCGGACCGCCTGGACCTGCCCTGGCGGCAAGAGGGATCGCTTTGAGGAAAATCCCCATTCAGTACTGAGTCGCGCCCCGTTCCGCTCCCGCGAAGTCGCAGGTTCCAACGCGACCTCCAGAGGCGGTACTCGAGTCGAGGATTAATGCGATCGCCACTTACGCACTGGATTCCCCACCAATCGGTTGCCGGCGACGGGCCTCCCCGGGAAAGGCCAAGGCAATTCACCAATTGGACATTAGACTTCGACCCACTCGAGATCGAGACCTTTGCTGACCGGCTCGGTCTTCGAAAGAAACTCTTCGTCGTTGACTCTCCAAGTGTGCTGATGTTGATCGGCATGTCGGATCATCAGGAAGTTGAAGGGGTCCGTCGCAAAGATCTTCAGGCCCATTTCAACAAGTTGTTTCTGAAAGGCCGAATCGGTTCCTTGCCGTCGCTGAACAAATGGAATGTCTCGAGTCTGATTGCCGTCCCAGACAAATGTCGGTCCGGCGATGTGGGTCCGATAGCGATAGTGCTTGTTAGGGAATCGCACCACGAGTTGGTTCGTGGACTCGACGAAGGCAAAGAACGTTTCCTTGCCGACCATCGCCGCGCCGGAGTACTTCATGGCCAATAGGGCATCTCGGAAGTAGTTGGGCCCATAAAAATCGTCATCGTCAATCTTGGCTAGGTATCGACCCGTCGCATGTTCGACCGCCAAGTTGAGCCCATCCCCGAGGAAGCCTTCATCCGGCAAGCGAAAAACCTGGAGCGGGATTTCATCCCGGAAAGCCTCTCGGATTTCCTGTTCATTGAAGTCGGGCGAATGGCAGACATAGATGACTTCATCGGGACGCCGGTTTTGCCGCAAAAGCTGGCTGGCGACATGCTCCACGAGATGGGGACGCATTGAAACACAGATCGCAGTGAGCGGCATCTCCGAAACGGCGGGTGGGCTTAAGCCAACTCGCTCCGCGATGGTACGAAGGCGATGTTGGTAAGTGTGGTTCTCGTGGGCGGCGCGCACGCCACGAACGACTCGCTTCAGCACTTCCCAATCACCGCTGCCAATGGACTCAATCAACTGCTTCAATTCGTCGGCATCGTTCGCCGGCGCTAACGTCCCCGGGAAGACCTCTTCCAGGGCCGCGGAGTGCGTGCCAATGATCGGAATGCCACACGCCGCGGCTTCCACCATCGTTCGGGAGAAGGGGGCGGAGGAGCCGCTCGCCGAGTCCACGTCAATGACAGCCGCAAACCGCTGATAGACATTCGCGACGCGGTCCTTCGGGGTGAGTTTCGCGGAACTCTTCGACGTATACTCGGCCGGAAACTGGGACTTATCGCCACCGCGATTCAGATCGGTATCGAAAATCGTGAGGTCCAAAGATTCGGCAACAGCCCCGAATACCTGACGAAGGCGGTTCTGTCGTTCCGGCGACGAGGGTGAGTTCCAGCTGCCAATAAATCCGATTCGGTTGATTCTCTGCGATTCAACGGTGGGTTGATGAATCTTGGGTTGGATGGCGAGGGGCAAAAAGCCGACTCGCTCTTGTCCCAGCTCACGCCGGTACTTTTCCAGCGATGTTTGATCGGCGGCAAAAACGAAGTCGAATTCCTGGCCAATTGCGAGATAGTCCTCGTTGATCGCCGGAACCTCGGTATTCCAAAAAACGGTCGGAATGTTCAATTCACGACACTTCGCGAGCACCGAACTGAGTTCGGCGCGATGTCCATCCGACGGACGCGAGAAGCAGTGTTTCCAAGTATTCGCGTTACCTCGCTCACCCGACTCAATCAACAAAAGATCGAACGAGCCATCAATCAAAGCGGATTGCCATGAGGAGGGGTGCAGCGGTGTTAATGCGACATCGTGAGAAAGTCCTACCAGCGTGGAATTGTCCAAGATCCCAGCCACCCGCAATGGTTCGCCCTCGGTTGGACTTCCCAATCGCTCGATTAGCTCATCGAACGCCGTCTTCGTGGAAGGTTGCGAGACGGTGACTTTGGCCGATCCCCACCGCAGCCAATTCCAAAGTGATGAAAGAGTGTTCAACGAATTCTTCCTAGCGGTGAGGGCGACAACTTTGATCGCAAGGCAATCGCATACGGAGTAGCGATTCAACTGGAGGAGCGTCAGGCCACGATTCGACCCTTCCTCCGGCGATTGCCCAAAACAAAGAGACGGGAGTCGTGCGAGCCCCTGATTTTGGCCTTTCCAGCGGCCGCGAGCAGGCTCGCTCGGTCTGAATGGTGGCTCGCCACGCAGTCAGGAACCCAAACTCAATGGGTGCAAAGAGGGTCGCCAATCGCCACGGACGCAAGCCACGTATGCCTTGATAAATCGCATTTTAACTACCAAATCTGAGTATGCTTGGGAGATACTCAATGTCAATGTGAGCCCTTGGACGGACGCGACCGGAGTGGCGCGGCCGGAGTACCCAAGACTGCCCTGCCGGGGTCGGTCCCTTTGATCGTTGCTTGCCATCCCGTGGCTTGGCCATGGGGCCCGCGATCCGCAAACGAAAACAGGCAGCCCAACCTGGGGCTGCCTGTGATCGAGATCCGGCTTGTCGACCCGGAGAGCGACTCTAGCGAACGCTCACGGACGCAGTGTCGCTGCCCCCGGAACTCGATGTTACCGTCACGGTCGCCGGCCTATTGTTGACTCGAATCTTGTATTCGTAACGCGAGCGACGTTGATTCCAGGTCATTTGACCAAAGCCCGAAACCGTTAGGGTCGCGGTAGGCTGTTCGCTGCTCGTCGCGTACACCGTTAACTCCCGTTTCGATTGCCGATAGCTGGCCGACGTGATCGTCACGACATCCGGCAGCGGCAGGTACGGATCGTGCTCCACGATGAACAGGCCTCGTGCGGCGTGACAGGCGAACAGCGTCGATCCGTCGATCACGATGTCCGAGATGCCCGCCCAAGTGACGGCAGGCGCGCCCGAATCGGGGTCACAGAAGCCAGCCGGAGTCAGGCTGGTCCGCGATTGGATATCGAGAATCCGTATGCCGTCCTCGAGGTGAGCCACGTACGCGTAGTCATTCGTCGCATGGACGGTCCACAACAACGCGCCGGTTCCCAAACGCCATGAGTCGACGAGGGTCACCGCGGACGGGACCGAGATGTCCCACAAACGAACATCACCGGCATAGGTGTATTCCCCCGTCACGACATGCAAGCCATCCGGGGTTGGGCTGATGGATTGCAGACCACCGTTGATCACGGGCGAGCCAATGTAGGGCTGGTTGGCCAGTCGCACGGGACTGGATACCACACTGACATCGTCGACCGTGAATCCGGCTCGACCCCAAGCCGTGTAGAGTCGGTTGTTCTGATAAACCGTTTGCGCCGCGATCGTGCCTCCAGGGCTGTAGAGGCTGCAACGCCAGACCGCGTTCGCTGGGTTGCTGACATCGAAAACCTCGACGTCACCCGAGATTTGCGAACAGACAAAGACGTGAGGAACTCCGTTGATCAGACCGACCTCGCCGCTGATCGTGTAAGCGCCGAGATGGTGATACGGCTGGCTTCCCCAAACGATCGCGCCAATCTCGACCGGCCAAGCAGGTACCGAAACGTCGTACATGTAGACGCCGGTCCAGTTCCCCTTGATTGGGTCCTGCGTGCTGCCTCGATTGAACGCGTAGAGCACGCCGTTCAAGACTTGCACGTCCCAGATATCCACCGAATCGTATAGCGGACCATCGGGATCGAGATTCGCCAACAGCACGGGAGCGGCTTGGTTCGAGACATCGATGATGTCGATTCCACCGTCATGTTGAGCGACAAAGACGGTGTTCCCCTCCTTGGCGAGTGTCTCGGCACACTCATGAGGCAAATAGGTTTCGGACAGGATCAACGTTTTCTCATCGGCCTGGGCTGGGCGACCAAGGCCCGACAACAGCAGGGTTAGCGCCACGAGCAGCCCGGGCCCGAGGCTTTCAAACCAACGGCGAAGTACCATTCTGGGATTTCCTGTGCGGACGAAATAGGAACGAGTCAGTAGTGCGTGCCAAGGCACGCCCGCCCCCTCCCCTACCAATCCACGTCCGTCGCTCCGCCCCCTCAGCAACCGACGAGTAATTTCAAGGTGCTGGCACTTCCGATATCGGATCCCATTCCGAATCGAAGGGGTTCGGCCGGATTATGTGGAGAGCGACCGAGAACCGTTTTCGCGCGACCCGCGTAGGTTGCATGATGGCTCGGCGCCCAGGTTCGACTCGTTTGAGACGCCCAAGTTGGTAAGCTAAGCCGCCAAGGCGTCGCCTCGACCGGCGAAACGACGCGGGAATCGAACGGTGGAACGCGCCGCCAATCGCGGCTCGGCGATGACCCCGGCGGTCAAGTTGGTGATGGCATCCGAAGCTGGCGAAGTGCTCGATTCGCGAGAGTGCGAAAAGGTGAAGCGTGGACGATGATTCGATAACGCAGTGGATCGATGGCATGCGGTCCGGCGACGATGAAGCGGTCCGGCACATTTGGGATAGCTTTTTCCATCGCCTCGTCGCCCTGGCCCGACAGCGCATGAAGTCGGCCAATCGGTCGACCTACGACGAGGAAGACATCGTCGTGAGCGCATTCAAGAGTTTTTGTGCCGGAGTCCGCGACGGGAAGTTTCCGCGACTGCGCGATCGCGATGACCTATGGCGCCTCTTGCTGGTGATCACCGCCCGCAAGGTCGCCGACCGCATCACGTTTCAGCAACGTGAGAAGCGCGATACGCGGATGCAAGTCTACGCGACGGAACTTCAGGCCGTTGGTTCGGACGTTTCAAGCGAACCCTTCCTGGCTCGTGAACCGAGCCCCGAGTTCGCCGCGGAGTGCGCCGATCAGTTTCGATTCCTACTCGACCAACTGCGACACGAAGACCTTCGACAAATCGCATTGCTCAAGATGGAGGGTTACACGAATCAAGAGATCGCCGCGCGACTCGATCGCGGCGTCGCGACGATCGAACGGAAGCTGCGAACGATTCGTGATATCTGGAGTCAGGCGGGAACATGAGCGACGAGGCATCCTCACTTTCGATTGAACAACTGTTGGAAGTCGAGCGGATCTGTGATCGCTACGAAGCCGACTGTCGTCGGTTGGGACAGCAGCCCACCGAAGGCTATCTCGATGCCGTCGAGGAGCCTGTTCGGACGCGGGCGCGAGCGGAGTTGTCACGCTTGGCTCGCGAGTTCAGTACCTACGCCGCGCCGCGACATGAACGAACGTTCCATCAACCCGACCGCAAGTTGCTGGGTGAAACGCCTCTGTCCACGCCTCTGCTTCGAGGCGATCGCTTCGAGATCCATGGCCGGCTCGGCGTGGGCGGATCGGCGACCGTCTGGCGCGCCTTCGATCGACAGCTCAATCGCTGGGTCGCACTGAAGGCTCCGCACGCCGATGAGGAATTCGATAAGGAGCGTTTTCAGCGCGAGAGTCAAGTCGTGGCTCGCCTGCAACACCCACGGATCGTGCGTTTACTCGACACCGGACAGGACGAGTACGGCTGGTTCATGATTAGCGAGCTCATCGATGGTGATTCGCTCGCCGATCGCATCAAGCAGACCGCGCTCACCGACGCGGAGATCGCCACGCTCGTCGCCGAAGTCGCCGACGCGGTGCACTACGCCCATGGCATGGGAGTCGTGCATCGCGATCTCAAGCCGCAAAACATCCTGCTCGACAAACAAGGTGGCATCTACATCACCGATTTCGGGCTGGCCCGCCCATGGAAGCAAACCTCGGCGCTTGAGAACGCGGATACGGGAGTCTTTGGGACGCCCGCCTACATGGCCCCGGAACAAGTCGAGGGCGAGGCCGACCGAGTCGAACCACGCACGGACGTCTACGCGCTTGGCGTCATCCTGTTTCAGTTGTTGACGGGGGAGTTGCCGTTTCGTGGCGGTGTGGAAGGCGTGTTGCAGCAGATCCTCCAGCACGATCCCACCGCGCCACGCTTGCTTCGCCGAGACGTGCCGGTCGACCTCGAGACCTTGTGTCTCAAGTGCCTCGAGAAGGTACCGCACAAGCGCATCGCCTCCGCGGAGCTGCTCGCGATTGAATTGCGACGTTTCGTGAGGCATGAGCCGATTCAGTCGCGTCCCTTGGGCATGCTCGGGCGTGTCACGAAATTGGCGCGGCGCAACCCTGGTCCCGCGAAGTTGGTGGCCACGATTCTCGCCCTCGTGCTGTTGGTCGCGGCCGTTTCAGTCGTCGCCAGCTTGCTCGTCACCGGCGGTTGGAATCGCGAGGTGCGGTTGAGGCACGTCGCCGAGCAAGCGCGGACCGAGGCGGAATCGGCGGCGCGAAGCGAGACTCAAGCACGCAAGGCCGCGATCGAGGCCTTGGCACAAACGAGGCGGCATGCGCGACGCGCCGAGGAAGAGGCGGAACTCAGCCGCCAGTCCCTGGAGTTTCTTGAATCGGT
Organism: Planctomycetales bacterium; assembly: GCA_020426595.1. GTDB lineage: Bacteria > Planctomycetota > Planctomycetia > Pirellulales > Pirellulaceae > UBA11682. The sequence goes on along the minus strand of JAGQPS010000017.1, from coordinate 15,589 downwards.
GTTGCAAGCCGCGGATCCGGTGAGCTGGGTCCTGGACTCGCAGTTTCCCAGCGTGCGGGAGCCTCCGGAGATCGCCGACATGCTGGATACCGCCGCGGCGAGAGTGAGCACCGAATTCGCCCAGCAACCGCGGATTCAATCGCGGCTAATGGATACGATCGCGATGGGATACCGCGGTGTCGGGCGATACGCGGATGCCATTCACTTGCTCGAGGCCAGCCGCCTCGTTCGAGCGGAAATCCCCAACGACGATGCGGCTTTGTCATTGGAGATCAATCGAAACCGATTCTATCGAGCGATGATTCACCAAGATCTGGGCGAACGAACCATCGCGATCGAGATTTACCGTGAGGTGCTTGAGTCGCTTGCCAGCGATGTCGACAAGGACCACCAGCTCACGTTGGCGGACGTGGAGTTTCAATTGGGATGGGCCTTGGTCGCGGGGAACGAGCACGAGGAATCCAAGCTGCACTTTTCCCGTGCCCTCGCGATACGTGAGCGGTTTTTTCCGCCGAACTCCAGCGCGGTTAAGGCGGCCCGGGTCGGACTGGAAATGGCCGGGACGTCGAATCTGGAAGATCTCTCACTCGAGCGATTGACCCAGGTTGTGGAAGGCGATGATCGAATCAGTCAAATGGCGGGTGACTACATCGCCATGCTTGGCTTTCGTCGACTCGGCCAATACGAGCAAGCCGCGGAAGCGTATCGACGCGTGCTGGAGAAACTCGAACGATTGATGTCCGATCAGCATCCGCTGTTCGTGCTGGCTCTGGGTGACTATGCCGACTTGCTTTGGAGACAAGGTGATTTCCAGCAAGCCTTGCCCGCGATCCAAAGGGCGATCGCCATCGCCGAACAGCTTGCGCCGGCTCACCCCAAACTCCAGCACGCGCGAGAGAAACTGGCGCTTGAGCTGATGCGAGCCGGTCGGTTTGACGAGGCCGAAGCGCAGTTTCGCAAGATGCTCGAGCGGGAAGAGGCGGACGGGCAGTTCAGTTGGAACGCTCATGAAGGACTGATTTGGCTCTGCCAGTTGCAAGGCAACCGTACCGAAGCACTGCGACACGTTCGTCAATTGGCCGAGCATAGCGACCGAAGCTTCAAGCGAGCCTGGGCCTACTTCGCGTTGGCGCTCGTCCATGAGGGACGTGGTGAGCAAGAAGCTTTCGCCGAAGCACTGCAGGCCTCGTTAAAAGAGATTGAGGGAGGAGATCCGTTGCCGGATCGCGCGATTTGGCATGAGCGCATCGCCGGTATCTTGCAGCATCAGCGTGAATACGAAGCCGCCTTGGCATTCCAACGCGACGCGTTGCGATTCGACCAAGCGGAGTTCCCCGCGGACCATCCCCACATCGCCGATCGCCGTTTGGTTTTGGCGGGAACGCTACGCAATCTCGGGCGAACCGAGGAGTCGATCGTTGAATTGCGGGCGGCGCTCGCGATCCTCGAGGCGAAGCTTCCGCCGGATGATGCCCGCACCGCTCGGGCTCGCGATTCCCTGGCTCAACTGCAGGAGACGCACGACGCCTCGGTCCAGTGATCTCGACCGGCCCTGCCCTTCTCGATGGCGGCCGGCTTCGCATCGCGCGCGGCTTTCACTTACGATTTCATGTTGACGGCCGCGTGACGTGCGGGGCATGCCCACTAGGAAAGGACGTGTTGATGATTGGCCGAGGCGACGAGAACAATCGACGAGTGACTTGGTTACGAGGGTGGGTCGTTCTGGCGATGGCTTGGATGAGCGTCGGCTCGATGGCTCGCTCGCAGGATCAAGTGGCTTGGCCTGAGATCGAGCGTCGTTTGCCTCCCGTGGGACTCGAGCTGAGCGACGAAGTCGAACGGCCGTTGCGGGCTCGGCTCGATGCGTTGGACCGGCAAATGTCCCTGATCGGAGACCACTCCGCCGCGGACGATGTCCACGTGCTCACCAAGTCCGCCCGTTGGGCGCTCGACTGGCGCGAACTCTACCGCGACTCCGATGTCGACAAGCTAAAGCAAGTCCTGACTCTCGCCGAGGACCGCGCCGACGCGATCGCCGCGGGGGATCCGACCTGGACCACGGCGACTGGTCGTGTGGTTCGAGGGTATCGATCGAGTATCGACGGCTCGGTGCAACCCTACGGGCTAGAGATTCCCGCGGATTACACGGCCGATCGCGCTTGGCCTCTCTATGTCTGGCTCCATGGTCGAGGCGACCAAGCAACCGATCTTCACTTCGTCGATGAACGATTGCGACGAGGAGGTTCGATCCGTGTCGATGACGCGATCGTGGTGCATCCGTTTGGCCGTCACTGCATCGGCTTCAAGCACGCCGGCGAAATCGATGTATTGGAAGTGGTCCAGGAGGTCCAACGACAGTATTCCATCGATCCGCGGCGCATCGTCTTGATGGGTTTCTCGATGGGAGGCGCGGGCTGTTGGCATATCGGAGCTCACTATCCCGATCGTTGGGTCGCGATGAGTCCTGGAGCGGGTTTCGCCGAAACCGCACAGTACATCCGCTTGGCTCCCGAAAACTACCCGCCACACTACGAACAGACGCTGTGGAACGTGTACGACGTGCCGAGCTACACACGCAACCTGTTCAACTTGCCGGTCGTCGCCTATAGCGGCGAGATCGACCGTCAGATTCAAGCGGCCCAAGTGATGGAAGCCGCCTTTCGCGCCGAGGGGCGCGAACTGGAGCACCTGATCGGTCCGGCAACGGCGCATGCCTACGAGACCGAAACGCTGGGGCGCCTCCTCGAGCGGATCGCCACGGAACGAGCGGAGGGAAACGATCCGCTGCCCGATCAAGTTGAGCTGCAGACTCGCACGCTCCGCTACTCCCAAGTCGATTGGATTCAAGTCACGGGGCTCGAGCAACACTGGCAAGACAGTCGTGTCAGTGCGTCGCGCACGGATGAGGCACTCGAGTTGACGACGTCGGGAGTACTCGAGCTGGTCATTACGGACCCCCGGTCGACGCAAACGCTAACGATCGACGGCCAGACTCTCGCGGAAGTGCCAACGGATCGACCGTTGGTGCTCTCGCGCGTTGATGACTCGTGGCGTTGGGGACCACTCCCCGAGGGACCGTTACGAAAACGACCAAGGCTTCAAGGCCCCATCGATGATGCGTTCATGGCGCCGTTTCTTGTGGTCAAGCCGTCGCGTCCCGCCGCTCATCCCTTGGTGCAGCGTTGGCTCGATGCCGAGTTGGCTCATTTCGAACAGCGCTGGGCGACTCTTTTTCGCGGTGAACTACGAGTCAAGTTCGATCACGAAATGACCGCGGAGGATGAAGCCAACTATCACTTGATCGTTTGGGGAGACGCCGCCGCCAATCAGTACCTCGAACGGTTGTTGCCGGAGTTGCCCTTGAACTGGACGGAGGAAGAACTCGAACTGTGCGGACATACCGTCTCGAGCGATCACCACCTCCCCATTCTGATTCAACCGAATCCGCGTAGTCCGGGGCACTACGTCGTGCTCAACTCGGGGCCGACGTTCCGTGAGGCCCACGACCGAACGAACTCGCTCCAGAATCCAAAACTGCCCGATTGGGCTTTGCTTGATCTCAGCGAACCGCCCACCGACGAGTCGGCGGGGCGAGTCCTGGACGCCGGGTTCTTCGACGAACAGTGGCGGTAGGAGCGAGTTGCGTCGTCCGGCCAGGCGAAGCGGCCTGGGAAAGTCCGAGAGAAACTTGGTAAGACCCGGGCGACTCGATTGGTCTCAAGAAAGCGGAGCCTCGTGTGTTGAGTTGACGGTGCGATCGCACCGTTGGCCGTGGCTTTGAGACCGGGCGAACCTTGTGTTTCGTCGCGACGTTTCAAGAGGGCTCCGACTTTCCACCAGGAGATGTCCAATGGCCCGCGTCGTGGTGCTTGGCGGTGGCGTTTCGGGACATACGGCCGCCGCTTTCCTCAAACGGTGGCTTGGCAAGCAGCATCAAGTCACGGTGGTGACTCCCAACTCCCAGTGGAATTGGATTCCCTCCAATATCTGGGTGGGAGTGGGAAAGATGAAACGTGAGTCGGTGCTTTTCGATCTCGCTCCGGTCTATCAAAAAGTCGGCATCGACTATCAGCAAGCCAAGGCCCTCTCGATTCATCCCGAAGGGGACTCGAGCGACAGTGGCGCGTTCGTCGAGGTCGAATACACCGGGCAAGGCAAGATCGGGGAGCGGGCTCGTTTGCCCTACGACTACCTCGTGAATGCCACGGGACCCAAGCTCAAGTTCGAGGCGACGGAGGGACTTGGGCCTGGCGGCTTCTCCGAATCGGTTTGCACGGCCGATCACGCGGCACATAGCGCGGCCCAAATGCGGCGACTCATCGACGAAATGAAGCAGGGTCAGCGAAAGACGTTTGTGATCGGCACCGGACATGGAACCTGTACGTGCCAAGGCGCGGCGTTCGAGTACCTGTTCAACATCGACTACGTCCTGCGTGAACAGAAGGTCCGCGATCAAGCCGAACTTGTCTGGCTCACCAACGAGTATGAACTCGGCGACTTCGGGATGGGTGGCGCCCATATCAAGGAAGGTGGTTTCATAACCAACACCAAGATCTTCACCGAATCGCTCATGGCGGAACGGGGGATCAAGTGGATCACGCGAGCGCACGTGCAACGAGTCACCGAGACCGAAATCTTCTTTGAAAAGCTCGACGGTTCGTCGGGGAGCATCGCGTACGACTTCACGATGCTGATCCCGCCCTTCTCGGGAGTCGGCCTCAAGGCGTACGACAAGTCGGGAGCCGATATCACGGACAAGGTATTCGCGCCCAATGGGTTCATGCGAGTCGATGCGGATTACAGCGGAAAACCCTACGAGCAGTGGTCGGCCGAGGATTGGCCCAAGACGTACCAGTCGCCGAGCTATCCCAACATGTTCGCGTGCGGCATCGCCTTTGCCCCGCCGCACGCGATCAGCAAACCGATGAAGAGTCCCAACGGGACGCCGATTAGCCCCACGCCTCCTCGCACCGGCATGCCGTCGGCGATGATCGGCAAATCGGTGGCTCGGAACATCGTCGCGATGATCAAGGGAAAAGCGAAGTCGCCCGAGCATACTTCATCGATGGCTCGCATTGGCGCGGCCTGCGTGGCCTCGACGGGGAGCAGCATCGTCAAGGGAAGCGCGGTTTCCATGACCGTGTTTCCCATTGTTCCCGACTACCAGAAATATCCCAAGTATGGCCGTGATCTGAGTCTCACCTTTGGCGAGATCGGATTGGCCGGACATTGGATTAAGTACATCCTGCACCGCATGTTTCTCTACAAGGCCAAGCTCAAGCCGTTTTGGTACCTCATTCCGGAATAGGAGACTCGCCATGACGGAATCACACGACATTCCGGAAAATCAAAAGCCCTACGAACAAGCGTACTATCCGCCGGTGCCGACGTGGTTCACACGCTACCGACGCACGTCGTTGGTTTGGCAGTTCTTTCGTTTCATCGTCATCAATCTCAAGATGATGGTGTTGCTACGAAAGTCGCATTGAGCCCGAGTGCGCTGGAATCGCCGTCGTCGTTACGGATTCATGTCGGCGAATCGTCAATCGACTTGAAATGACTTGCGCCCGGAGGGTTATACTCCGGTCTAGCGAGCAAGGGTTGATTGTCGATTGGTCAGTCGATGGATGAAGAGCACGGTGGACGCCGATATGGATGAGCTTTCGCCACGCGACGAACCGACGGCGGTAGACGAGACTCATGAATCCTCGTCGCGCGAATGGTCCTCCCCAAGTCTTCGTCGTCGATGGCTGTATGGAATACTGATATGCCAGTTGCCCATCACGGCTATTTCATCATTGGGCCTTGATCAATCGCCGGGTGGCGAGAATCGCATCGGCTGGTTAGTCGCGCTTCCCATGTCGCTCATGACGACTCTCGCGATCGTGGTGTTGGGCTGGAGTGTCGTTCGTCGCGCGGCGGCGCTATTGACCCTCCGCGAGTTTCCACGAGTGGATTGGTTAGCCGGTCTCGCGGTCATCGCCGAGGTCATCATCGCCAATCGTCTGGTTTGGGCCGGCCTAGACCAGGTGCTTTTCCAGTGGCTTGACGAGGCACCCTACCCAGTCGACAGTGCCGGACCGTCGTATACGCTGTTCTTCTGGCTCGGCGCGATGTCGACGGGATTGCTGTTCTTTGTTTTGGCGCTTGAGCTCGATCGAATTCACTCGTTCTACGCCTATGGCTATGCCGCGTCCCAAGCGGTGACCGTCGCCACCGGCCTCATCTTGGTCTTGCCGTTCGAAACGATCCGTATCTACCCGTTTGTCAATCGCAAGGTGCTCGAGGGACTGGACTCGTTTCCGTTCATGATCTTGCGCGCGGGGACTTTTCTGTCGTTTTGTCTCGCGCTGCTCATGCTGTTGGAGTGTGGCATGAAGCGGCGTGACCGAACCTGGTATCGCTACGCTTCGTTGGCCGTCATCTTGGCGGCGGTTCAGTACGGAGCGATGGTGCTGCTTCACGCGTACTAGTCTCGGATGACTCGGCAATTCCATTAAGACAGAACAGGCGGCACTTGTCCGGCGAATCGATTGCCCTCTCGGAGTCCCATAAGGGACGGTCCGAACAAGGCCCGCCGGTTCATCAACGAATTTCCTCGACTGGTCCGCTCGAGTCTCTCACCACTAGCCAGGAACTGAACAAGCAGAGAACGCCGCCGCTCGCTTCGGCGCACGCGATGCCCAGGTGTAGGCTGGAAACTTCATCGATGAGCATGCTGACGATCCTCACCGAGGCGGCTCCAGCAAGCGGCAAGCCTCCGGCCAGCAACGCCGCGAATCGATCACCTCGGTGCCAGAGCAACAACATCGTGGCGGCGATTCCGAGTTCGATGCCTCCATAGAAGGCCCGGATCTCGATGAGCATGCCGGCGGTGCCGGCGGGCATCTGAAACGCGCCGAGCAAAGCAGCGGGTGACGTGCCGAGCCATGCGGCGAAGGCCAAATAGGTCACCGCGGTCAACCACAGCGAAAAGAGCGGTAGACGAGAGAGCATGGGCGAACACCTCATTCGGAAGCCGAGAACCTGTGATGCGAGACGTCCGCCTTGCTGGTGTCGGAACGGGTTGCCGCAATCGGTCCATACTTGCCCTGCCGTGGTTGTTTGGCGAGAGCCGATGACTGAAGATCGCACGGGACCACTCCGTTATCAACAGCTCTCTCGTTGAATAGGACACCTCATGATTGTTTCACGATTCTGTCGCTCACTCGCTGGCGGCCTTCTTGTCCTAGCCTCCATCGGGTGTTCGCCCGATCAGAATCCGTCGCAAGAAGAAGCCGTGGTTGAGGCCGAGGCGACAACGAATCAGCTGGACTCCGAATTGCGTGAATCGAAGTTGAGGTTGATCGAAGTCGCGATCGCCGCTCATGAGTTTCACGACGCGATGCGACGATTTCCCCAGTCTTCGGAGTCATTGCCTGTCGATGCCGACCCCGCCAACTCGTTCAGTTGGCGAGTGAGGATCCTGCCGTTCCTCAAGCACACTCTCGAGGACGGAACCCAAGTCGACTACACCTCGCTTTATGAACAGTTTCATTTCGACGAACCATGGGATAGTCCTCACAACCGAGAAGTCGCTCGGACCGTACCCGAGCCATACCGCTACGCATCGGTGCCGGACGATAAGACGGTGCTGATGATGGTCCACGGCACGGGCATGATGTCCGATCCCAATGGTGAGGCCCACACCACCGGCGACTTTCAGCGAACCGGAACCGACGGAGCGGTCGGCTGGTATCTCGCGACCGAGGATCGCGCTCGAGTCTGGACGGAACCGTCGGATCCCATCGTCGAGGTCGCTTCCTTCGCGGCGATGATCAACAGCTCGCAGCCGCTGGTGGTCATGGGGAGCGGACGGGTCGTGGAAGTTGATGAGGCTCTGCTGCAGCAGCTCAGTGAGCAACTGCTGCTACGCTAATCCCCGTGGCTTACTCGATCGGTTCCGCTCCATTGCGAGTCGCCATGGCCCGCAGTTTTTCAGCAGGGATATCCCGGTCAAGGAATTGAACCGAACCATCGGCGAACGCGACTCCAAACCCTTCGCCAAACCCGAGTCCTCCGACCTTCGGCTCGTCCTCGAGCGACAGTCCACCGGGGCGAGTCCAAGGAACCGAGGCGTCCGCTTCCACGAACATGACGGTCTCCGCGGTGCCATCGGGGATGTCATTGAAGCGGAGATCCTTGCCCGGTTCGAAGAACGTGCCGGGACCTGAAAAGCCCTGGTAGAACGTGACCGGCTTGGACTTGTCGACACGAAATGAAAAGGTCTCCTCCGACCGCGTTGGTTCGTCCTGGGACATGGCCGGCTCACGAGTCAAATACTCGATCATCCGCCGCGTGAATTCCAGCTGGAGCGACTCCATGCTTTGGTCGATCGCGAGTGGCTCATCGGCTTGAGTCTGTTCTTCGATTCGACGAGCCAGTTCGACTCCCTCGCGGAGAACTTCGGCTCGATCGTCCTCGATGACGATCGCGAACTCATCGGGAATCAGCGGCAGCAAGGTCAGATTGTGAGGACTGTCCCACGGCTCATCCAAGTGAAACTGTTCGTAAAGATCCAAGCCTTCGCTATTGAGCAGCGGGAGCAGGCGAACCCGCCAACTGAGCAACGGTGTTCCATCGGCGGCCGTGATGTCGTTTGGGAATGACCCGAAGACCGTCTCGTAGTTCGCGACCGCGAGCGCGATCACCTTGAGCTGCTCGAGTGATTGGACGTGTCGCTCGGTTCCTTGGGAATGCTCGGCGGCATCGGCGACCGGATTGAGGAACTCACGCATCAAGCGTGCCGCTTCATTGGCCTGTTCGAGCCGAGTGCGCTGGGCGGCCAGCATTTGCTGTTGTTGGGAACTGAGTTGAGCCAGAGCCGTCGAGCGGTCCTCGGCCGCGCGCCACCAAAAGCCAAACAAGATGGCGAGAGCCACCAACAACAGGCCCGTGCAACTCACGAGCGCGGTGGGCAACGGGTGTCGCCGCACGAACTTCACGCCGCGCTCGCTCAGCGTGATGGGCCTCGCGTGAATGGGCTCGCCACGCAGGTACCGCTCCAAGTCATCCGCGAGCTCGGCCGCCGACGCGTAACGCTGGTTGGGAGTCTTCCGCAGACACTTCAAGCAAATCGTTTCGAGATCGCGCGAGAGCGACGCGTTGAGTTGCCTTGGCGGTACCGGGTCTTGATCGATCACTTGTCTCAGCGTGTCGATGACATGAGCCGCTTGAAAGGGAGGTCGCCCGGTGACCGAAGCGTACAGAATCGCGCCGAGCGCGTAGATATCGCTGGCCGCGCTGATCTCTTGGATCCGGCCCGAAGCTTGCTCTGGGGCCATGTAACTTGGCGTACCAAGGATTTGCCCGGTATTGGTCAGGCTCGAGTCGTCACTTGTCCGTTTCGCCAACCCAAAGTCGGTGACCTTCGGATGACCGGCTTGGTCCAGCAGAATATTGCCCGGCTTCAGATCGCGATGAATCACCTGTTGCTGATGGGCGTACTCAATCGCCCGAGCGATCTCAATGACAATTCCGGCCGCATCGCGTTCCTTGAGCGGCCCTTCCGCGATGCGCTTCTGCAGGTTGGAGCCTTCGATTAGCCCCATCGAGAAGAAGTGCCGCCCCTCGAACTCACCGACTTCATAGATCGGCACGATACCCGGATGCTGCAAGTTGGCCGCCGCCTGAGCCTCGGTATGAAAACGCTGGATGTCGTCAGCGCCGGCGAATTCTCCCGAGAGGATCATCTTGAGAGCGCAAAGGCGGTTGAGCTTGGTCTGTCGCGCTCGGAACACGACTCCCATGCCTCCCCGCGCTATCTCGTCGAGTAGTTCATACTCACCGAAAGTGCGCGAGTCGGTCCGGCCGAGCGCCGCGGTCGTCGGCTTGCCCCGTGTTGTTAGGTCGTCCGGCAACGAGACGGTCGAACCGTCAGGAGGGGCGAAGCGAGCGGTGTCGACGCGAAGGGTTGGGTCAAGCGGCCGAGCGGAGTGAGAGGAGTCGGAATCCCGAGTGATCTCGGCATTCTCCCCCTGCGTGCTCGGTGGATTGGGCTCCCGCGAATCGGCGGATCGCAATGAACGTGTCGGTTCTTCGTCAGGAGGATGTTGGGACGACATTGGGCTTGGCTCCCGCACGAGTCGACGAGGTAATCGATGGAGTCTCGTGGAACGGATCGCGGTGCCACGGAGGCTCCCCCCTTTCATAACCGGATGGCGAGTCGTGTTCCAGCTTGCCTCGTCGCGCCAACCCCGTGAAATCGCGGGAAATCAGCAGCCCTAAACCGCGTGGATCTGCCTGGAGTTGCCCGGCCGAGCCGGTCTATAATGCGACTTGGCCAACCCACTCCGCCGATTCGTTTGAACTTCCTGAAGAATCGGCTCCCTCCCGCTCTTGGCTTTCGATTTTTGGGCGGACCCTCGGTGATCGCTTGCCGAAGGTCGGCACTCAAGTCTGGCTCTCCCTCAGCGCGTTAGGAAATCCGACATGCTTTCGATCATGGGGCGAGGTACTCGCCTGTGCAGCGGAGTGACTCGCCGTGAAATGTTGACGATCGGTGCGCTAGGCATGGGAGGTCTCGCGCTGCCCGATCTGTTGCGCGCCGAGGCACAGGCCGATGAGACGCAGGGGAACGTGCATCCAGGAACACGAGGCAAATCGCATAAAGCGATCATCATGATCTACATGTGCGGCGCTCCGCCGCATCAAGACATGTACGATCTCAAGCCCGATGCCCCGGCCGAAATTCGTGGCGAGTTCCGACCGATCAACACGGCGGTTCCGGGCATTCAGATTTGCGAGCATCTTCCGCGACTCGCCGCGATCATGGACAAGTGCGTGCCTCTGCGAACCGTTGTTGGTTCGCCCAATGGCAATCACGATTCATTCATTTGCTACACCGGACGCCCCGTACCGAATCAACCGCCGGGAGGTTGGCCCTCGGTCGGCTCGACTCTTTCCAAGCTGCAAGGAGCGACTCGGTCCGGCGTGCCTCCTTTCGTTGGACTGTCGCCCCGCGCTGGTCATCCGCCCTATGGCTCGCCCGGTCACCCCGGTTTCCTTGGAGCGGCCCACAGTGCCTTCCGCCCCAACGGTGAAGGGCAATCCGACCTCGTGCTCAATGGGATCGATGCCACGCGACTCGAGGATCGTCGTTCGTTGCTCTCCGCTCTCGATCGTATTCGTCGTGACGTCGATGCCAGTGGACGCATGGATGGACTCGATGCCTTCGAGCAACAGGCTCTCGGGATTCTCACATCGAGCCAATTGGCCGAGGCGTTGGATGTGAGCCAGGAGCCCGAGTCGGTGCGCGAGCGTTATGGCAAGGGCGATCCACGCAACTACGGCGACGGGGCTCCACGTAACCTAGAGCACTTCCTGTTGGCTAGGCGGTTGGTGGAAGCCGGCGCTCGCTGCGTGACACTGAACTTTGGCCGCTGGGATTTTCACAGCAACAACTTCTCGGAATTCAAGAACACGCACGGCCCGCAGTTTGATCAGGGGCTCAGCGCCTTGATCGAGGATCTCCATGAACGGGGACTGAGCGACGATGTCAGCGTGGTCGCCTGGGGCGAATTCGGCAGGACTCCGGTCATCAACAAGGACGCCGGACGCGACCACTGGCCTCAGGTCGGAGGTGGCCTCCTGGCGGGAGGTGGTTTGAAGACCGGACAGGTGATCGGAGCGACGGACCGAACCGGCGGATCGCCGATCGACCGTCCCGTACACTTCGCCGAGGTGCTGGCGACGCTCTATCACAAGATGGGCATCGATCCGCATCGAACCACCGTGCAGGATTTCACCGGGCGTCCGCGATACCTGGTCGACGATCAGTATCCGATCATGCCCGAGTTGGTCTGAAACTCGCCCTTCGGGGCAACACCGCACTTGCCAACAAGTCCTTCGTTCGAAACGGTGATTCGGCGGGGCGCGCGGGGCGAATCGGTCGTTCGACTTTCGTCGGGGCGCGGCTGCTTCTTGGTCCTCCTGTTCGAAACGGCCGTGCTTGGCATCCCGGAATGTCCGTGGGAATGATCGATCCCACCATCACAAACTTTTCGCGAACATCGCTCCCTTGGAGACCTCAATGTTGGCATCGTTTCGTTTTCAGTATCGCCGCGGACCGATGATTCAGTGCGGTTGGTTGCTGTCCACTCTTTGCCTGTTGCTACCTGCTACGGCTCTGTCGGCTCAAGAGACTGACGCGACCAAGTTCAGCATCGAGCGGCTCTTTGAGTCAGGCGAGTTCAACGCCGAAGGCGCCCCGAGTTTTCAGTGGAGTGAACAAGGTTCGTATTACTTCCAGTTTCAAAACGCATCGGAAGGTCGGGGACGGGACCTCGTCAAGGTTCGACCCGATGCCGAGGAGTTTGAAGTTGTCGCCACGGCTCAAGAGTTAACGCCGGCCGGTGCCGAGCGACCTTTGGGACCGCAGTCGTATGAGTTCTCCGCCGACGAATCAAAACTGTTGTTGTTCACCAACACGCGAAGAGTCTGGCGACAGAACACACGGGGTGACTATTGGGTGCTCGATCTCCGAACCAAGCAACTTAGGCAACTCGGCGGCGACGCGCCCGAATCAAGTTTGATGTTCGCCAAGTTCTCTCCCGATGGTGAACGAGTCGCCTATGTTCGTGAGAACAACCTGTACGTCGAGCACCTCACCGATGGTCGCGTTTTCGCCCTGACCAGCGATGGCTCCGAGTGGATCATCAACGGCACGTCGGACTGGGTGAATGAGGAAGAGCTCGAGATTCGCGACGCGTTCCGATGGAGTCCCGACGGACGGTCGATCGCGTACTGGCAATTCGACACGACCGAAGTGCCTCGGTTCGTGATGATCGACAACACATCCGAGAAGTACCCCACCCTGCAACGCTTCCCGTATCCCAAGGTGGGTGAAACGAACTCCGCCGTGCGCGTCGGAGTCGTGTCGGCGGAAGGAGGCGAAACTCGCTGGCTCCAGGTGCCCGGAGATCCGCGGCAGAACTACATCGCGCGAGTGGAATGGACGTTGGATGGAGCAAGCGTGGCGTTGCAGCATTTCGATCGACTGCAACAGAACCTCCAGCTCATGTTGGCCGATCCCATCTCGGGTGAGGTACGCACCGTCATGACCGAAACCGATTCGGCATGGGTCGAGAACGACAATCCCTTCCGCTGGATCGACGATGGACGAAGCATCGTTTGGTTGAGCGAGCGGAGCGGTTGGCGGCATGCCTACGTCGTTTCCATGACCGATGGTCAGACTCGGCCGCTCACGTCGGGCGAGTTCGACATCATCGAAATCGAGCGAGTCGATGCCGAGCGGAGACTCGTTTATTTCGCCGCATCCCCCGATAACGCGACTCAGCGTTATCTCTTCGCGGTTCACCTCGACACAGGCGACTTGCGGCAAGTCTCGGGAACCAAACAGCCCGGCTGGCACACCTACGACATCTCGCCGGACGGTTCGTATGCGAATCATTCGTACTCGACCTTTTCGACTCCGCCTGTTCACGAGCTGGTGCGACTGCCGGACCACGAAGTGATCAAGACCTGGACGGACAATGCCCGGCTTCGCGAGCGACTTGCGACGGTCGAGATGCCCGAGGCTCAGCTGCTGCGTCTCGACATCGGTGACGGTATCGAGCTCGACGCGTGTTGCCTCAAACCACCTGGCTACGATCCGACTCTCAAGTACCCCGTGTTCATCTACGTGTATGGGGAGCCTTGGGGTCAGACCGTGCGCGATGCGTGGGGCGGGCGCCAATGGTTGTGGCACGCCATGCTGGCTCAGCACGGATACATCGTGGTGAGCATCGACAACCGTGGGACCAAGGTGCCGCGAGGCCGCGAGTGGCGAAAGTCGATCTATCGACAGATTGGGATTCAGGCGCCGGCCGATCAAGCCGCAGCACTCGACGCGCTGTGTCGTCAACTTCCTTACGCCGATGCGGAACGCGTGGGCATCTGGGGTTGGAGCGGCGGCGGCAGCATGACGCTCAATGCGTTGTTTCGTTATCCCGAGAAATACCACCTCGGCATCGCCGTGGCGCCCGAGCCCAACCAGCTGCTCTACGACACGATCTACCAAGAACGCTACATGGGATTGCCCAGCGACAATGGAGACAACTTCCATGAAGGTTCGCCGGTCAATCACGCCGGCAACCTCCAAGGCGAGTTGCTGATCATCCACGGCACCGCGGATGACAACTGCCATTACCAGGGAACCGAGTTGCTGATCAACCAACTGGTCGCCAACAAAAAGGTCTTCTCGGTGATTCCCTACCCAGGGCGTTCGCACGGAATCTATGAAGGTCCCGGCACGACACCGCATCTCTACACGACAATGACGCGGTTCTTGTTGCGCGGGCTACCCGCCGGCGGTAGGGCGCCGGAGTGACTTTTCAGGCCGCGAGAAATCGTGGTTCGAGTAACCTAGCGGTCAGCCTCGCGGGGTCGGTTCCGTATGAGCCGTTGACTTGATTCGGAAAGCGGAGGAGCCCCGAGGCGTCGGGGCTCTTGTCGCTTCCTCGGCGAGCGTTCGATTACAATTCAGTTCGTTCGCCCCTTCCCCAATGGCCACGGCAATCGACTGCCGGCCTCCCTCCTTCCGCCCCGGTCGTGTCGACGATGATCCGTTTGATTTGGACCGTACTCTCCGTTTGTTTGGTGATCGGCGGCTCCGTCGCCACGACGAGCGTTCCGGCTCAAGAGACGACCAGCTCGGTCGTGGAACCAACGCCCTTCTCGACCAAGGTCGTTCCTTACCTCACGACCTATTGTCGCGATTGCCATAACTCGGAAGAGGCCAAGGGGGAGCTTGATGTCACGCGGTTCGTTAGCGCGGATGATGTCGTGCTCGACTTTCGAGAATGGAAGCACATTCTTGACTTCGTTCGTCAAGGCGAGATGCCTCCCGAGGACTCGTCGCAGCCGAGTGTGACCGAGAGCAACGAGATGATCGCCGCGATCGAGGCGATCCTGTTGGTCGAGGCCCAGAAGCACGCGGGCGATCCCGGCGTGATCTTGCCGCGGCGACTCTCCAATACCGAGTTCGATTTGTCGGTCCGCCATCTGACGGGGATCGACATTCGACCCACGCGTGATTTTCCGGCGGATCCGGCGGGTGGCGAAGGCTTCGACAACACGGGCGAAGCGTTGCGAATGTCGCCCAGCTTGCTCAAGAAGTACTTGGGCGCCGCGCAGCACGTCGCGGATCACCTCGTCTTAAAGCCCGACGGTATCTTCTTCGCGCCCTTTCCCGTGACTTCGTACAACGAGCGAAAGAAGCTGACCGAACAAGCGGTCATCGACTTCTACGAGTCGCATCGCGTCCAGATTGGCCTCTACCTCGAAGCGGCATGGCATTGGCGGCATGCGGAGCCGGATCTAAGAAGTGCTGGACTATCTCGATGGGCCGAGTCGCGCGGACTCAGCGCGGCCTACATGGCGACCGTCTGGGATTGGGTCGAGCAAGATGATCATGAATCGTTGCTGCTCCAGCGTCTGCACGAGCAATGGGAATCGCTGCCGCCACCGACGAGTGACCGAGATCGACCGGAGGCGCTCGCCGATTTTGTTCGTTCGTTCAGTCTCGTGCATGACAAGCTGCATGGCGATG
>JAGQPS010000179.1 GCA_020426595.1 Planctomycetales bacterium | reverse complement strand
GCGTAGGTACGCGCAACCTGCTTTTGCGGAGCAAAAGCCGACACTGTCGTACGCCGGCGATCGGGCGAACCGCGGCCCCAAAAAAGCAGAGCCGCAAGAGTGTCGGCTTTCGCTCCGCGAAAGCACGCTCCGTACCTTGCGGCGCGCACCTGGGGTCTCGACGTATTCACGATTCGCGAGATTGGTCGAGAGCCCAGGTGCGAGGCACGCGAGGGGGGCACGCCTCAAAGTCGAGCGATCGACTCTACCTCGGTGGCAGCGAGGAACGTGTTGGCGGGCTTGATCCCTCGGGACTCGGTCCTTCGTTTCCTTGCGGCAAGGAGGGAACGGCGGCTTGCTCTCGCGGCTCATCGTCGCAAGGAGCTTCCGAGTCGGTCTCCTGAATCGTGGCGGGCAACGAATCGACGGAGTCCTCCGATTGTTCGTCCGCCGTGAGTTGGTCTTCCGCCGAGGCCGTCAATCGATTGTGCAGCACATCGAGCGCGGTCGCGATCGTGAACACCGGTTGGATCTCGCCGGCCACTCGTTCCGACTCCGACAGCGCGGCGAACATGCGGGCGATGATCCCGTTCACTTCGACCCAACCAGGATCGAGCACGCAATCGTGGAGCTGAGTGAAACCATCACGCAGCTCCCTCACCATCGGCTCGGCATCATGCGAGCCTTCGAGTTCGCGGAACAGCGACCGAAGTTCACAGGCCAAGTGGAGCATCACCACTGGCATCGGCCAGATTCCCAGCATGTCGGCCGATGGGGGCGGCAACGGTCTAAGATCGAGCGACTCCGGAGTGCCTGGCACGGGCCCAGGATCGCCCACCGCCGCACCCTCCCGTCCTGGAGCCGGATGGAACGCATTGCTCCAACTCTCCTCATCATCATTGGCGAACTCCCAGTCCGCCTTGTCGTCCATCGGCGAGAATGGCCATTCGTAATCGAGCCCCGAAGTGTCGAAGTGCCCAAACGTGATTCCCTTCGACTGAGACATCATTTGGCATAGCGGACACTCGCAGTCGTACGCGATCGACTTTTCCGACGCCGCCCAAGGAGTGCGACTCCGTTCCAAGTTGATCAAGTACTTGGGAGTCTCCAGGGGACTCTCCGGTTCACTAGGTGTCGCGAGCCAAACCTCTCGATGCCGATGCAGGTTGGCGATCAAGCCCGAGCGAATTGCCGGACCGCCCACCATCAGCGCGGCGGCGGCATGGCGCAGTAAGTCGCGCACCATGTTGAAGTAGATCACGATCTCATGAGTCCCAAAGAAGGGTCCATTGAAGCGGGACAAATGAGGAGGCAATGGGACGGGAGGCCGACCGGTGAGTTCCCATTGCCGCTCGCGATTCCAAAGATCGAAATCAACGAAGTCTCTGTGCTGGGCCAGCAGATCGCGTGGCCTTTGGTCTCCCAATTCGGGACGTGGTGTCATGAGCCAGCGCGCGTGAACTTCGGCGAGCAAGTCCTCCACCAGCGCGCCTCCCTTGCGTCGACCCCGCCTGGGCAACTCCTTCCAACGCCAATGAGTCGGTGGGAGCCAACGTTCCCCGAACGTCGAAAGCGGCAAAGCGCACTCGATGAGTTCGTCGACCAGAAACTCCACGATCCCCTCGTACAAGACTTCACGTACGGTTGGCCCCTTGTGCTGAAGTTCGTCGACGCGCGTGTCGCGTGAGAGTCGCGACCACGTGTCGTGGCAGGTCGTGACCATCCAGTCGGACGAAAGGATGAACTTCGCCGCGACACTCGTGCCGCCTCCGCCCGGATGATCCTGACAGGCGACACCTTGCGTCTCGGCGGGAACATGAGGCGAGTCGACCCAGATCGCTCGCCGTAACAGGTCGATCCAAATCTGTTGACCCGACCAAGCATCGGCGTCCGGCAATTCCGCCAGACGTCGCCAGCGAGGACAACGCGGATTGGGGTCGAAGAGTTCAAAACTCTTCCATCCTTCACGCAGCTCCGCCAAATCAATCGGATCGATACTCGCCGCGGCGAGCCAACGGATCGCTTCCTCCGTTGAATCCTGACGATAGAAGCAACCATTCCCATCACGGACAACCAATTGCACCAAGTTCGCGATACCAACCACGGTACGACTTCCTTTCATCCCCGCCGATTCATCGACATGCATGGCGAACCAAGTCGGCCGCTCGGAATCCGTCTTGAGTTTCAGGAAGACAACGTCGTAGCCAGCGCGATGGTCATGGACTTTCCACGCCACCACGAAGTCCGCTCGTCGATGAAACCACATCATCGAACGAACCGGGATCTCACGCGGTGCGGTGGAAAAGAGACGAGTGACATCGCAGCGAGCGTACGCGGTTGATGAAAACAGCGTCGTCGACCGAGCGTCGACGAGCACGATTTCAATCTCGCGACCTGATCAAAAGACTTTCAGCACGTCGATGAAGAACGACGCAGCTAGATGTTCGCCGCGCGAACCGTCGGGGAGGGAAGCCACGCTTGATTCGTAGCAAGCTTGAGGGCTACCCGTCGGGCTCGCGGCACACATCCGTTGACGCCGAACCCGTCACAAGTCTCGTATTGTCGCTTTGCGGTCGAGCGAGAGTTGATCCTTCCACGAGTCATTGAACAGGACTCGTGGAGCCCTTGGATCACCGCTCCTCGAGCCCCCAACAAACCAACGAACGCCCGCGATGACAACCAGTGGGCTCCAAGAAACAACGAAGTGATAGCAAGCATCGTTCAGCGACTCTTTCGCTCGAACGGCACTCGCGGTCTTGAAGACCCGCAAGGGACAGCTCGACGACAGGCCGCGGATCCGTCGGCGGTTGCCCAGCCGCGCCCATTCCGCACCGACCTGTTTTTCTCGTCACATCCCCTTCCCCGCCGCTCTCCGTCTAAACTGGTCACGGCTCTGAACCGGGTGATTCTCTCGGGGAACCGATCCGTTCAGACCAGTGAGACGCGTTGCTGGGAAACCCAATCGCCGTGTTTTGGGGCGCGAGTGGTTTATGTAGCGCGGATCAAGGATGCAGTTCAACTGGCGGCGCGAGACTTTTCGCACGCTCCCCTCTCCTGCTTTTTCCCTCCAACGAGGATCGCGGTTCGCGATCCATGAGTCGGCTCATGATGCGTACTTTCCTTGGTTTGAATCCCGTTCGATCAGTCGCTCGATCACTCGTGGCTTGGTCCGGTCTGTTCGTCTTCGTAATGGCGAGTCTCGGAGCATCGCTTTCCGCGACGGCTCAAGATGACTCGGGCGATGCGCCTCGTCCGCTCCGCGCCTTGTTGATCACTGGCGGCTGTTGCCACGATTACGAAGCGCAAAAGAATCTGATCAAGCGCGGCCTCGAGGCTCGGGCCAACATCGAGGTCACGGTCGTGCATCAAGGTGGCTCCTCCACCAACTCACGGATACCGCTCTATGAAAACGCCGACTGGGCGGACGGCTACGACATCGTCTTGCACGATGAGTGCTTCGCGGACGTCGACGACCCGCAGTGGACCGCTCGCGTGCTCGAACCGCATCGCAATGGAGTGCCGGGTGTCGTGATTCACTGCGCGATGCATTGTTATCGCGATGGGACCGATCAGTGGTTTGAGTTTTGCGGAGTCACGAGTCGCCGGCACGGAGCTCACTACCCGCACGAGGTTTTGACTCGCGATGGCGAGCACCCGGTGATGCAAGGCTGGGGAGCGGGTTGGGCGAATCCCGCCGGCGAACTCTACTGGATCGAAAAGGTCTGGGAGACCGCTCATCCGCTGGCTTCCTCGCGCAACCAGGAGAAAGGGAACGAGGAGGTTTGCGTCTGGACGAACGATTACCGAGGCACGCGCGTCTTCGGCACGACCCTCGGCCATCACAACGAAACGGTCGACTCTCCCGAGTTCCTCGATCTGCTTACGCGAGGCACTCTTTGGGCGTGCGACAAACTCAACGATGACTACCTCAAGCCGGCCAAACCGATTCAACGACCGGTCAATCTAGCGCGGGGCGCGCGAGCCACGGCATCGAGCGAGGAAACCGGCAAGGGCAACCTCGCGCCTCTCGCCGTCGATGGCAACAGTGCGACTCGCTGGTGCGCCGACGGACCCAGCGCTCCCCAGTGGCTCGAGATCGATCTCGGAGCGGCGAAGGAAGTGCGTGGCTGTCTGATCGAATGGGAGTCCTCGGGACGTCCTTACCGACATCAAGTCTTGGTGTCGAACGATGGCCAGCAATGGACCACGGTCGCCGAAGCAGTCGACGAAGAACAGGCTCAAGCCGCGGCGGACCGAACCGCCAACGGAGCGACTCACGAATTCGAGCGTGACAATGTGAGGTACTTGAAGATCGAGTTCCTCGGCGCGCCTACCGGCTCGTGGGGCAGCATTCGCGAAGTCTCGGTGTTCGGCACCGAGGTCGAGACGATTGATCCGCAAGATGCTGGTGCTTTGTTGGACGAGGAAGTGATGAGCGACGTGCGCGTGCCGGAAGGTTTTCGCGCGACCGTGTTCGCCCAGCCTCCCGCCGTGAACTATCCGGTGTTCGTCGCGACGGAACCAGACGGGACGACCTACGTGAGCGTCGACCGCAATGGTTCGCTCGATCGCAACCTGCATCGCGGCTCGGTCTATCGACTGCGTGATATCGATGGAGATGGACGGGCGGACGAGTCGATTCTGTTCACCGCCGATGTCGATTCACCGCGAGGAATGGTTTGGATGCGCGATCGTTTGATCGTGTTGCATCCGCCTCATCTCACCGCTTTTATCGACGCGGATCACGACGGGGTCGCGGAGAGCAGTCAGCGGTTGGTGAGCGATATCGCTTTTGGCTTCGCCGACCGACCGGCGGATCACACGAGTAACGGAGTCACGCTCGGTATCGATGGCTGGTTGTACTTGGCCATCGGTGATTTCGGGTTCATGCAAGCAACCGGCTCCGACGGTACGCAACTGCAAATGCGCGGCGGTGGAGTCGTTCGTGTTCGACCCGACGGTTCAGGCATGCATGTCTATTCGCGTGGCACGCGCAATATTCTCGAAGTCGGTCTCACGCCGCGCCTGGATGGCTTCGCCCGAGACAACACGAACGACGGAGGTGGCTGGGATATCCGGCTGCATCACTTCAGTGGGCTCGAGGATCACGGTTATCCGACTCGGTTCATTCACTTCCCCGCCGAGATCGTGCAGCCGTTGGCTGACTACGGCGGAGGTTCGGGGTGTGGCGCCTGTTATGTCTCGGAGCCGGGACTGCCCGCTGGATTTGGCGACGCTCTCTATACGGTCGACTGGGGGCGCAACGCCGTCTTTCGACATCAGTTGTCGGCCAATGGAGCGACGTTCGCGGCTGATCAATCCGAGTTCCTCGGTCTGACTCGGCCGACCGACATCGATGTCGACGCGGCGGGCCGACTGATGGTGTCGAGCTGGAAGGGAGCGACCTTCACGTATGCCGGTGAGAAGGTCGGCTACCTGATTCGACTCCAAGCCAACGACACGACCGCAGAACCATGGGTCGATCCCGCGACACTCAACGACTTCGAGTTGGCCAATCTGCTTCAATCCGCCAGCCATCGGACGCGACTCGCCGCTCAAGCTGAGTTGCTCCAACGCGGCTGGGCCAAGGAGACCAACGATCACTTGCTGCTGATCGCCTCGAACGAAACAGCCTCCTTGGACAGTCGCATCGCCGCTCTGTTCACGATCGCGCTCGGCATGGGCGATCAAGCGGTCGAGCCACTCTCGATCTTGTCGGCGGACCCCGTGCTGGGCCCGTGGGCGATACGAGCGCTGGGTGAACTCGAGATCTGCGCCGAGCGGCCTCCGCACCGAGTCCTCGAACGAGGACTGGCAAGCTCCTCGCCTCGCGCCGTGTTGGAGACGATTCGAGCGATCGCGAATTGCCGAGTCACTCGGATGGCTCCAGCGCTGATCGCCAAGCTCGGTGATGCCGATCCGATCATTCGTCACACCGCGGGCAACGCCTTGATCGAATTGGGTGCCTGGGGCGCGTGTCTCGAGGCTTGGGATCAATCGCTTCCGATCGCGGGGACGGCGCTGAACCTCGCCAGCCGCATGCCGGAAGGAGGACTGGTCGAGCAGCTTGTCGAGCGCATGGGGTCGGAAACCGACGGAGCACGACGCGAACAGTTGTTCATTGCCTTGGCGCGGTTGCGTTTTGTCGAAGGCGAGTGGAATGGAGCCAGCTGGGGAACTCGTCCCGACACGCGAGGCCCGGTCTACCAGCCGACGGCGTGGGAGGCTTCGGACTTGATCGTCGAGCAACTGATCGCCGCGCTGGAGACGGCGCCCGCGAGCGAGCTTCCCCAGTACGTGCGTGAACTGCAGCGGCATCGAAGCCAAGGTCAGCCGTTCACCGGCGTGCTCGCTCGTCGGGCCGAACGCGAGCCGGCGGCGATGGAGTCGCTATTGACATGGATCGAGAACGAGCCGCGCCTCGATCGCGACGTGACAACGATGTTGGTTTCCCTGCTCGAGCGGGACGACGTCGATCTTGGGCTCGCGGCTCGCGGTTTGGAATATGCCTGGCGTGGTGGACAGCTGTCGGCAGAGCAAGCGATCGATGGTTGGTTGAGTTTGCAACAACGTGATTCGGCCATTGCGACCGCGACCTTGCGGGCGATGCGCGCCCCCGACGCCGTACGCAAGCACCAAGACGAGTTGATCGAGCAACTTGCCGAACCGAGTCGAACGACCTCCGCGATCGCGCTCCTGACGGCGCTTGATGTTCCGCTCGGCGGCGATGAATCGTTGTTGCCGCTACGGCGTGCCCTGCAATCCGCTTGGGAAAGCGACGGGGGTCCGGAGCGCTGGTTGACGGCCTTGGAATGGGCCGATGAACGTCGGTTCGAGGATCGTTTGTGGCAAGCTCAAGGAAGCGAGGATCCCGATCTACGGGCTCACGCGGTTCGCCTCGCGGATGCTTGGGGCATCGAGCCGTTGGCGCCGGGTTCCGGGCCGACGATTCGCGAAGTGGGACGCGAGGCCGCTCTCAGCGAGCTCGTGCCACAGGGCGAACAAGCGGAACGTGGGGCTCGTTGGTTCGCTCGACTCAACTGCGCCAACTGCCACACGGTCCGCGAGGGCGAACCGGCTCGTGGTCCCCACCTGCCAAATGTCGTCAAGACCTACAATCGCCAGCAGTTGGCCGAGGCCCTGTTGTTCCCCAGCAAGACGTTGGCTCAAGGCTTCGTGACCGAGAGTTTCGAGACCGACGACGGAGCGACGTTGGTTGGCTTTGTCGTCAGCGAGCAAGCCGAGCGAATCGTGATTCGTGACGCTCAGGGGCGCGAACATGAACTGCCGGTCGAGCAGATCGTGTTCCGCGAGCAACAAACGACGAGCGTGATGCCGGAGGGATTGGTCGACGATTTGACGCCCGCCGATTTGGGCGCGCTGCTGGACTACCTGCGAACGCTAAATCCCTAACTCGCGTCCGAGCGCGGCGTCAGCTTTTCGCCGCGCGGCATCGACACGTGGCATGCCTACAAAACTTCCACCACGAACCCCATGAGTCTGATATGCGTTTGGAACATCGCTTGGTGAATCGTTGGTCATTGGGCCTGTTGAGCCTCGCTTGGCTTGTGATGTGTGGTACGACGATCGCGGACGAGCCGATCGTCGTTGAGTTGTGGCCGGGTAAGCCACCGGGGCCCGAGATTCAGCTGGGCGAGGAGCGCGACACGAGCGGCCCGAACGGTCGGTCGGTGGCTGGTGAGCCCGTGATTCGACTGGGAGATGTTTCGACTCCGACGATCACGGTGATGCGTCCGGCCGCCGACGCGCCTCGTACGAAAACCGCCGTGGTGATCTGTCCTGGCGGTGGCCACCACATCCTGGCTTGGGATCTCGAGGGGACCGAGGTCGCCGAGTGGCTCAACAAGATCGGCGTGACCGCGATCCTGCTCAAGTATCGCGTACCGGCTCGCAATCGTGACCGAGTCTACGAGTCGGCGGTTCAAGACGCGCAGCGCGCCATGCGCATCGCGCGAGCCAACGCGGAGGCGTGGGACATCGATCCGGAGCGGATCGGCATCCTTGGATTCTCGGCGGGTGGTCAAACCGCGGCGATGACCAGCGTGATGCATCGCGAGAGCCTTTACGATGCGATTGATGCCACCGATCAACTTTCGACTCGTCCCAACTTCGCGATTCTCGTTTATCCCGCTTGGCTCATTCGCGATGACAACGCCGCGTTGTTGCCGGAAGTCGTGATCGACGAGCAGACTCCGCCGATGTTCCTGGCTCATGCGTTCGACGATGGAGTGCGAGTCGAGAACAGTCTGCTATTGAGCTTGGCCTGCAAGAAGGTTGGCGTGCCGGTCGATTTGCATGTCTACGCCACGGGCGGTCATGGTTTTGGATTGCGACCCACGGACGAGCCCTGCACGCGTTGGCCCGAGGCCTGCACGCGTTGGCTTCAACGCAGCGGCTGGCTGGCCACCGAGTAACGTGACGATTCGGGATCTCGGCGGTTTAGGTGCAAGAAAGTCGAAGCGCCGTTGGCGAAGCCCCAATGGGGCGCCGCACCACAGACTAGGGTCAGGAGCCCAAGCGAAGCGGCGGGCGACGCAGCCCTAGGTCGACGAATTCCAACCCAAAATCCAATCCGTGGGACGACCTCAATGGGCGTCTCACGGCCGCACGATGCGGCGTGCGATTAAGACTAGCGCTCGCTCACGCTCTTAGAAGTTGCGCTTTCATGGATAGCGCTCGACGGAAGTGTTGGTGGCGAAACGAGTTGTCGGCTTGTTCGAGAAGTCGAAGAATCCCTCGCTCACGCTTCGGGTTTCCTTTGGTTTTCCCACGCTTTGGGCATGGTCGACCAAGGCGACTCGTGAAAAACACAACATCAAAACTGACGCTTCGGGTTTCCTTTGGTTCTCAGACGCGCTTGGATTCGCCGCTCGGGCTGAAACGTGAACAGCGCGATATCGAGCGGCGTACTCTCGCCGCGCTTGATGCGGCGGCCCTAGAAACGGACTCCGCCTTGGATCGACCAGCCATTGCTCAGGTCGACCTGCTCATTGCCGATTCGGTATTCGAGCCGACGTCCGAGGTGGAGTCCGGCCTGGAGAAAGGCGCCTCCACCGCCTGAGACAATTCGTTCGACTCCGATCATCACGCCAAAGTCGCGAGTCGAGACCTGGTCGATTGCTCCGGAAGCTCGTTTAACGTCCCACGTCGTGCCGCCAAAGCTCCCGGCGACGTACGTCCATGTCTCGGAGAGTTCACCTTCCTTAGCGATTCGATAGGCGACTCGAGGCCGAGGGGCCTGCAGATCGAATCGCCAGTAAGGGTTGGGTGTCCAGACGAGGCCGGCGGCGGGAAGGATCGGCGAGATGTCGTCGCGTCCCAGATGCACGACTCCTCCCGACACTTGCAGGATGTCGGGGATCCATTCGTACTGCACCATGCCGACTCCAAAGAACCGGATCGGCGGATCGGGCCCTCGAAAATCACTGCGCATCGTTGGCTGAACCAGGACGAATGTGGAGATGCGATCGTTCCACTGGCGAATGTTGAGGAAATTCACGCCGACTTGATACAGTTCCTCGGGCGTGTCGATGGTGAGGTTCGATTTCCAGTGCTCGAAGCGAAACGTCGGGTTGATGACCAGGATGTTCTCGAGACTCCCGAGTGGCACCGCGACGGCGACTCCCGTTTGACCAAACTGGGTTTCGAAGTCGTTATCAAACGGGATCGTCCAACCCCCTTCGAAATCGAGCCGCTGGAAGAAGCCTCGCTTAAAAGCCTCCACCGGCACCTCGCCGGCGACGACCACTTCGTCGAACGGATCAAAGCTCGGAGGATCTCCTCGCCACGGATCGGGTCGGTCCCAAATCGAAAGCCCGGCATTCTGGGCGCAGGCTGTCCGAGTCGTCTCGCAAGGCAAGACTTCGAGCGCGAGCCCCAAGAGCAAAGCGCCGAACATCGACCGGAAAAGCATCCCGCGATCCAACAACCTACTCGCCTCCCGACATACCGCTGGTCCCCGACCCCGGCGGACTGTAGCAGCCCGACCTAGAGGTGACGACACCATTTCGCGCGTGCCTGGCCGCTAGCAAATTGGACTGGCCGCGGACGTGGGAAAAGACAACAGGATGCGCAAGGGTTTGATGGGGTGTTGTGTGGGCTCGGTATCCCACCGATGAATCGGTGGGCTATTTTCGGGTCGTCCCTTGCGGGACTCCGGGCCATTCAAGGGATTGTTGGGTTGGTGGGCGATGGGATGGTGGGTGGGAGCGGGGACGAACAGACGAC
>JAGQPS010000178.1 GCA_020426595.1 Planctomycetales bacterium | reverse complement strand
ATCCTTGCGCTCGTGCCTAGTGAAAATCGCCTACCGAATATGCGGCGGGGCGACGAGTTGTTTGATGGAAGGTACAAGCCCCGCGGGTGTGCCGGTGAGCATGGCAGTCCTCGAAACTGTCGGACGAGGTTCGATTCCTCGGTGGGGTACTGATTGGATCGTCGGAGTGTGAGGGATCAGCATGCGAGCCCGCGAAGCTCGCGGACCAGGTTCGACTCCTGGCGACGATACTGACGCTTGGGCCACGTGGGTGGCGGTCGCCGTAAGCGGCGATCCGTGACGAGTTCGAGTCTCGTCGGCGTCCTTTGTAAGCGAGGTAAGCGTGACAACCGACCAGCGGCTCGAGGAGCTCCCCGCGCGGGATGGCTCATTCGTGTTCCGTCATGGGTTCTAAATCGATTGTCATGGCGCGAGTAGCTCAGTTGGCAGAGCACCAGACCCAGGATCTGGAGGTCGCGGGTTCGACTCCCGTCTAACACCACCGAATGTCGGCTCGAAACCGACAACGTCTGTGAGACGTTACCAAGAGGCTCGCGAGAGGCGGGCGACGATCAATCCGTCTTGCTTGACTCGCTCCGGCGGGTACGCCAGTGAATCGGCTTCGGTCGATTCACTTGGGTCGGACCACGCCGAGCGCGGGAAGAGCGAGACAACATGTGTTTGGCACTCTGCAGTGCGCGGATACCGCTTTCATCCGTCCAGCCGCGAGCCTTGAAATCGAACGGCGTTTCGCGCTGGGAGCTTGTCTCCTCGCGCGAACTCCGAGCGAACCGAGGCAACGAGCTGGAGGGTCGACCGCTCAAGTCGCACTCCGTCGCCTCGACATGGGATTGAGAATTGTTCGCCTCTCAACAGCTTGCCACGAGGCCGATCGCGCGCGATGCGAGGTCGTCCTCGACGATCGAAACAAAAACAGTCTCGGAGTAAATCGCGCGGGTAGGACCGCGCATCATCGACAGCGACAACGTTGGCGGCATCGTGACGGGGACTCAACGGGAGTCCCCGGCGACGCGACGGACGCTGGTTGGAAAGGAGGTTGATCCAGTGTGGTTCTTTAAGCGAGTGCGAGTTCGAAGTTTTGAGTTTGGCCTGCTGATGCGGGACGGTGAGTTCCAGAAGCTTCTGGCGCCGGGGAGCCACTGGCTCTTCGATCCGTTCCAGCGTTTGCAGGTGCAGCGATTGAGCCAGCGGGAGGCTCGTGTCACGCACGATCAGCTCGACCTCATCGTGAAGAGTGGTCAGTTGGCCGAGCGAGCCGAAGTGGTTGACCTGAAGGACGACCAGCGCGCTCTGGTCTGGATCGATGGTCGACTGAGCCACTTGCTGGGGCCGGGGCTGCATGCGTTCTGGACGGGGCAGCACGAGGTTCGCGTTGAGTTGATCGAAGTCCGCGGCGCGCGGTTCGAGCACGCCCAGCTCAACGCCATCACGCGGCTTCCGACGGCCAAGTTGTTGCTCGATGTCTGCGCGATCGATCGCGACAAGACGGGAGTCTTGTTTGTCGATGGTCGTTGCCAGGGGACGGTCGGGCCTGGGGTCTACGCGTTCTGGAAGGGACAAGGAGACGCCCGGCTGGTCGAAGTCGACCTGCGTCAGACGACGCTCGACATCGGTGGTCAGGAGATCATGACGGCCGACAAGGTCAGCTTGCGGTTGAATGCCCTGGTGGTGTTTCGCATCGTCGATGCCGCGAAGGCGGTGAGCACGACGGACGATTTCCGCCAGAGCCTCTACCGCGAGGCGCAGTTGGCGCTCCGAGCGATCGTGGGCGTCCGTGAACTCGATGCCTTCCTGACGAGCAAGGACGAAGTGGCCGAGGAATTGGTCGCCGCGCTCCGCGTTCGCGCGGGGAGCTGGGGTCTGGAGGTCGTCACGCTGGGAATCCGAGATGTGATTCTGCCGGGCGAGATGAAGGACCTCATGAACCGAGTCACGGAAGCCAAGAAGGCGGCCGAGGCCAACTTGATCGCGCGTCGTGAGGAAACGGCGGCGATGCGCAGCCAGGCCAACACGGCCCGTCTGTTGGCGGACAACCCGACGCTCATGCGACTGCGTGAGCTCGAAGTACTCGAGAAGATCGCGACGAGTGGTAAGCTGCAGGTCGTGCTCGGCGAGAAAGGATTGGCCGACCGAGTCGTGAACCTGCTCTAACCCGCGTCACCCAACAACCCGGCCCCCACATCCATCGCGATGCGGGGGCCAGGTTCGTTTCTAGTGTCGAACGTGAACCAACCGCCCAAACCTCGGGTTTGCCGATCCGTCCCTCTACGAGGCGAAGGGCTTGCCACAGCCGAGGCAGAATTTTGAATTCATTGGCGACGTCAGTTGGCACTCAGGGCAAAACGCACTGGCGGGGCCCGTGGCAACGTGGTCCGGGAAATGGGGTGCCACGGTGGTTGGAGGAAAGACGATTGGAGCCGGCCCGGACGCCTGAGCCGTACTGACCGCCGTATCGCGCTGGGTTTGCATGCCGAACTGCGCCAGCTCCTGCTGCGACTTCATCGTCTCGCGATGCATGCTCTGGAACATCGCCAGCATCGCATCCTTGTCGGCCAACATCCGCTCATACATCTCCTGCGCTTGCTGCTGGGACCGCGCGACCCCCGCGGCGCTAAACTTCTCGCCCAAGGCCTTGGCGATCTCGGGAGAATCCTTGGCGAACAAGGCCATGATCTGACCTTCATCCATATCTTTAAGCGTCTCGGTCTTTCGCAAATCGGCCAGCAAGGCTGCTTGGTTCTCCGGTGACATCGCGATCAGAGCTTCAGGAGTCAGCTCGTTGAAGGTCCTGGCTCGATCCATCTCGTGTTGGTGGCGTGCTTGCTCTTGTGCCGCTTGGAGATCGGCTTCAAGCAGGCGATCCTTGTGCTCGATCGTCTGTTTAGCGGTCTTATACTGGGCATAGAGTTCGATACCAGCCTGGGCGTTGGCGAGTTCCTGTTGCTGCTGTTGGGCGGCTAGCGCTAGATTCAGCTCCTCATTCGCCTTGCGTGTATACAACGCCCAATCGAAGGTTTCTCGATTGTGCTTCTGCCGCATCTGAAACGCGAGATCCGCCCGCTGCAAGTCCGCCGTCAGCTCCTGCTCGAGTTCATCGCGTTGTTGCTGGCCAGCCAACGAATTCAGTTCCCCCTCGGACTGGAGCGAAAGCACCCTAGCCTCATGATCCGCTCGTATGTCTTCCACCTGAAACTGATGCTTGAGACGAGATAACTCGGCTTGTCGAGTCAACTCCAGGGTCGCGAGCGCATGGGCCCGCTGTCCATCGTGATCCTCACGCCGCTCGAGCAGTTGACGAGTCAGTTCCTCACGCTCGTGTTGTCGCAACAAGTCGCGACGAAAGACCTCGTGCTCTAAACGCTTCACGAACTGCGACATCTCGGCTTGGCCCTTCAGCTTGCGCATCTCCATGCGAGCGTTTTCGGTCGACAGTCGATGACGCAATTGTTGATAGGCCTGGTTGATCTCTTCCAGTGCTTCTTGGCGACTCAGCTCGCTGCGTTTCTCTTGAATTTGAGCTTGCGCGGCGCAATGAAACTGGACATGGTCCACGCCCCGGATGCTCAAACCCAATCGCGCCAATCGTTCCGGTAGCCCCTGCAGCAAATCCAGTTCAATGCGTTCCCGCAGTTCGGGTTGAGTCGCGAACTCCGACGCGGAAAGTGACCAAACAATCGGTTCCACCGCCTCCTTCACCCAAGGGCGAAGTCGGCTCGCTAGATCGTCGATCCGAAAGACCTTCTCGTTCTTCATCACATCCGTGCAGAAGGTCACGGGGGCACTCAACTCGATCAAAACCTGAATCGCTCCAGAGACATGCTGGTCGTCGGACGACTTCAAGTTGGGCAAGGAAACGGGAATGCCGACGATGCTGTTGTCGATCAACACCACCGAAACTGGCGTCTTGATCACCAAGTTCTTGATGCGATCGAAGACCGATTCCACGGCGTGTTGGCCGGCCGTCAGCGTGCCGATCATCTTGCCATTCTGAAATAGCAGCCCCGCCATTCCTTCCTCGACGACGACGACGCGATCGAATAAGGCCCGCAACTCCTCGGCCTCGATTCGAACGGCAAACTCTCCTGGCCGCCTAATCCAACGCCCGCCATCGATGATGATTGGCGGTTCCGCCGAGTTCGTATCGCCGAATGACGGTGTATCGGGAGTCGCGATCACGATCAGCTCGGTGCCGTCGTCGATGCAGAACCGGTATTGGTCATTGTCAAATTTGCGATCGCATTGGGGGCAGTATTTCGTCATGGAATCAACTCCCGAACTATGAGAGAACGAAGACAAGCTCATTTTAGGTAAGGTCGGACGCTCAATGTGACGATGGAGGTTCATTCTGGTGCCTCGGACAAAATCCACCCGTGAGGCTCGAGATAATCCAGCACGACGGGATAGGTCGCCGCCAGGTTGCGGAACGCCACCAGAACCGACGCCTCCGGCACTTGCAGTTCCTCCGCGATTTCGTCGGCCGAGAGGCTGCGCGTGAGAGGGCGGAGACGAAGCAGATGGTCAACGACTCGATGAACCCGCCGCGTGTGGTCTTCCCAGTCCAGGCAATTCGCGATGCCGCGGCAGTGCCAGTCCGAATCGTTGAATAGGGGCCGTGTCTCTTGCAAGTTGACGAGGATCACCCCTGCTGGCCCACCATCACTCGAGGATCGAGGCTCGCCCGGGTTGCATGCGAATTCGACCATGCGTGGACTCCAGTCGGTCCGCGCGACCAACAGCAAACCGTGAAACTCCACCGGCCGATCTTCGTAATCGGTTGGCTCAATCGCCGGTCCCCACCAACGGCCACGTGATGCGATGGGGCGCAAGCCGCGTGGCTGAGTCGTCGTATGATCTTGAGTGCGTATCTGCAGCTTCTCGATCGAGAGGTCCCCACCGTCGTCCCCCGACTCGCACGAACTTGGCTCACCGCACCAAACAACATCCAGTATCCAATGCGGCGCGAGTGTTGGTGCAAAGGCGCTTCCGGCATCAAGTGGCACGCCTTTGAGCGGAGCCCAGGCGTAGCGAGTCGCGTTTTCCGAGGCGGTGGACACCGGTTGCCAGAACCCTCGACAGTAAAAGCCGGTATTGGGATCGAGAACCACTCGCGGAACCTGGAGCGATTCCAGCAGACGCTTCCAGGCGGCTGGACGTCGCGCTTGAATCGGCTCCTCGGGTTGAGCCGTGGCCATCGATGTTGGTGAGGGTGTCGGCGGCGCGTTGGGCATGGCACGGTCGGATTCTTGACCCGTCGACTCACGACCGGGTTTGATGGCTTCTACAGAGCAACGTCGACAAACCACCGTGGGTGAGCTTGGATCGCCCTCCCATCGATCAAGCATCAATGGGCTCCGCACGAGTTTTCCGCAGAACGAACAGTTCACCGGGAATCGGATTTCGCTCTTGGGCGCCCCTGTGGGCTCCTCGGAGTTCCATGTCGGTGCCGGTTGCGGATCGGTGAACCGACACCGCGGATCTCCATACAGCACATAGTTGGAGAGCGCGAGCGAGCCCCAAGTCGTTTGCTCGTGCAGCGTACGACGTGTCTGTAACACGGCTTGCCCGATCGAGTCGCCGTGCGCGAGTCGTTCGTAGAACCGAGCGGCGAATGACAGAGCCAGACGGTCTTGGACCGGCGTCCACGGGCCAAGGAAGTGGCGGACGCCGCGTCGCAGGAATGCTTCCACGAGACCCTCGCCCGACTCGGTGGCGGTCACGTCCGCCGAGCCACACGCGTTGGCGAACACAAAGCTGGGATAACCTCCGGAAGACAGCAACAGATCACCGGCCGACAACTCACCATCCTTCAACGGCCACGTACGAGTCTGATTGACAACGCGAGCATGCCCCGCGAAGTGAAACAGATCGGACTGCTGGAACGCCTTGAGCAACGCTTCCTTGGAAAGGTCTTCGCGACTTGTCACGATCGATCGAGATGCCAGACTGGGTAACAAACTCAGCCGACGGTGGACCCATTCCGCCTCTCGTTCCGCCGCCACCAGATCGAAATGCGGGTTGGCCCAGATGTAAGCCGTGGGACTTGACCGCCATCCCAGTTGGTCGTCGTCACTCGAGATGTCGGATTGGAGTTCGGCGATCTGGCGGCCCATGCCAAACTGACTCAACAACGGCTGCCCGTCCCATGCCGCCAGTTCCCAGGGAACAAACAGCCAAGCTCGGGGTATGATCAACGCGAGGTCGTCGCCTGTTGCACGATCGAGGCCCTGGCGTGTCTCGTCGCCCAGCATGATCTCGCCGAGTCGACTCGCTAGGGTTTCCAGTTCCGCTTGGTCCTGGGGATTCGGTTCATCACGTTGCCAGCCACGGTAAAGGACTCGCTTTAGTCCCTGCGCCACGCCAGAGAGCTCCTCGACGTTCAAGGCACGCTTCTCGCTCGATAAACAAGTTTGCTCAGCCCAATGAGCGACAGTGATCGATGGGCCGTCGATGTTCAGGATGAGTCGACGCACGGGGGGAACTCCACGGTCGCTAGGCTTGGCTGATGTAGCAAGGAAACAGCTTGGATCGCTTGGCCCTAGAACTGCTCGGGGCGATTGTCCAGCATGCGGCACACGAACTCCAGGTAGCCGAGCCAAACCGTACTCAGCACCAAGACGAAAGCCCAGGTCAGCAGTCCATTCTCGAATCGTCCCCACAGGAACCAAGCGAGCAGTCCCATCAGTCCCAGGTAGGCGATGACCAACAGGAACCCGGCCGCGGTTGAATCGGAACGAATGACCTTGCCGATCACCGCGCTTCCGAGCCAAGGGAGCACAAGACCGCTGGCCAGCCACACCGCGAACAACAGAACACGATCGATCGGCTCATAGGCGGGTGGCAAACTCACGGGGTTCGAGGGCCAATGGTCCGGCGCACCGATTTCCAAGCTCCGCCGCCGAACGGAAGACTCGTCCGTCGGCTTCTCCTCGGTCTCCGCTCGGTCCGATTCGGACGAGAACGCGAAGGTGTTGGTGTAAAGGATGATGCCCAACTCGGTATCGATCAGGCTCACTTCAAGCTCGAGCGAGCGACTATCGTAGGGATCGGTAACCCAGTCGACGATCTTGGCGTAAATGAAGAAGGGGACTTGATTCAGCGCGGCCTTCTGGAAGGCCTCTTCTCGGCTCATCGAACGGGCACTCACAAACCGAGTCGGGATCAGACTGTCCCACCAATCCAACTCAACGACGCTCACATTCCGGCGAGCCAGCCATTGTCGCAGTTGCTCGGTCAAGACGCCCTCGTAGTCGCCAGCGACCGGAGCGACCGCCATGGCTGGACGAGACTCGGGGATCGGGAGTGCCAGGCACGCCTGCCGAGCCACGGGACCGGCCATCGCGTGTCGCAGCGGAAGATCGTCAACCGGCGCTCCGCTGAAGTGCTGGTAGCCGTAGTAGCCGAGGAAGGCGAGAGCGAGGAAAATGAACGATCGCGTTGTCCAGAGCATGCGCCACATGTTGGGGCTTCCTATAGCGAGGTCACGATGCCGAACCACGACTTGGGTCCGCTGCCCTTGGGATAGGAAGAAGATGTGAGGGCTCTTGCGTGAGCGGCGAGGAAATTTCCTAAGTCCTCTTTAGCGGTATTCAAACTCCAGCCGTCGGTGTTGTGCTGGGGCTGGGACAAAGTGATCCACGGGGCTTGAAAGACTGAGAACGGGGATAGCCGCGGGCGGCTGCCGGCGACCAAGTAGGGGCCCCGCCCAGGCGGACCGCCTCGGAAAAAGGGCGAACTCTCACGAATAATCGGGCAGCGATGGGCGGATTCGTGCAAGAGCCGATCTCTTTATCCCCTATCCAAATACCGTGAACGAATACACCCACTTGAGCCCCGGCTCACGCGATGATAGGGGCGTCAAAGCGAGACGGTGACATGTCAGAACCACCTACACATTCTGGGAAGGAGTCGACCGGGTATCAGCCCGACCTTTCCAGTTCGGAGCAGCCGACACTGCCTCCTCGCGCGGCGGCCTCCGCATCGCCGGGCGACCAACGGACTAGATCCGCGAACGCGCTGTTGCCCCCAACCGACAACGGACGCCTCCTACACCACGTCAAGTTGGGTGAAGGAGGTATGGGGGTCGTTTGGAAGGCGTGGGATGTCAAGTTGCTTCGATTCGTCGCGCTCAAACGCGTCTTGCCAATGCACGCGCGGGATGCGGAGTTTTCGCGGCGGTTTCTTCAGGAGGCGCGGGCTGTTGCCGCACTCGACCATCCGAATATCGTGCGGATTCTCCACCTCGGCGGCGATGAACAAGGTGAGTTTATCGAGATGGAGTTTGTCGAGGGGGAGACGCTTCAACAACGGCTCGACCGCTCGGGACCGGGCCCCTGGGAGGATGCGGCGCGGTTGGTTGTTGAGGTTTCCCGAGGCCTTGCGGCCGCTCATGACCGCGGCATCGTTCATCGCGATGTGAAGCCCAGTAACATCTTGCTCTCCACGCAAGGCGTACCGAAGCTCGTTGATTTTGGTTTGGCTCGACCACTCACGGAAAATCGACATACACTGAGCGGCCAGGTCCTTGGCAGCGACGGTTATATGGCGCCCGAACAAGCCGCCGATGCGCGAAACGCGACCGGTGCCAGCGATCAGTACAGCATCGCCGCGACCCTCTATCAAATGGTGACTGGCCAGGCACCTAGAAAGCTCGATTTCCGACGAGTCCCTGCCCTGTTGGTGGACGTGCTTGCCCGCGCATTGGAGGATCAGCCGGGGGACCGATACGCTAGCCTGAACGATTGGGTCGCGGCACTCGAAGCGGCCATCGACCGCGGTACGACCGCGGCTCGCTTCGCCGCCAATATTCTTGGGAGTAACGCGACCGGCTCTGCGCGAAATGCCGGCACTCCCTCGGCACCGCATCCGTTGTTGGCTCCCTTTTCAACGAGTCGTGCAAGGGACGCGCAGGCTGCTTGGGCCGCGCATTGGGGTAGACCGCCGGAACTCACCAACATGTTGGGGATGCGATTGCGTTTGGTCCCTCCCGCGGAGTTCCTACTGGGGAACGATGAATCGCGAAAGGAGGTCCAACGCGACGAGCCGAACGGCACGACACTGTCGTCCGACGACGACTACCCCAGGCATCGCGTTCGTTTGACCCGTCCGTTCTACGCCGCGACCACGCCCGTCACGGTTGAGCAATTTCATCGGTTCGTCACGGCGACTGGGTACCAAACCGAGGCGGAACGAGATGGGAAAGGTGGTTGGGGTTGGAATCCTCAGGCGACAACCTACGAGGGCCCGCGTCTGGAGTTCAACTGGAAGGCCACGGGGCGCCGCTCGTCCAAACAACATTCCGTTGTCAACGTCAGTTGGAATGACGCCAACGCCATGGTTCAGTGGCTCAACGACTCCATGCGTGAGTGGACCGACTTGCGGTATCGTCTCCCCTCCGAAGCCGAATGGGACCATCTCAACGCATACTCCAATGACGCACAGCACTATATGAAAGTGGCTCCCGAGGCATTGCTTGGCGAACGCAACAACCTATGGGAATCGTTCTCTTTTCCGGATGGGGTGGTTCGAGATCGCGAGGATGTTCATCCCTTCGCGGTACCTGACAGCATGTTCGGCACCAATGTCTGGGACATTCATGCTTCGGGTGGCAGTGTCCTTGAGTGGTGCCAGGATGGCCACGACAGTGGCTATTACCGAGACTGCGAGAACCTTGTTCTGGTCGACCCCGTCGGACCGACATCCGGTTCGGCCGTCATTTGCCGCGGTGGAGCCTGGAATCAATCGGTGCTGTTTCGCGGGTTGATGGTTCGGAGTGCATTGCACGGATCCTACCGATGCGTCAACGTGGGATTTCGAGTCGTACTGAGCTGAACCCTTCACTAGTCGCGGCGAGCCGACTGCAACCCGCCAACCTAGTGAACACCGTTCATCGACTTGCGCGAGATATCGACGGGTAACATATATGACTGAGAATCGCCCCGATCCTCAAAACGAACCGAGCTTGATCCGTGCGGAGCCTTCGATTTCCGAGCAGCCGACGGTGCCCAAGATGGCGGCTGATACCCCTTCGCTCGTCGGCGTTCCCTCCATCTCGACATTCACTGCCCAGCCTCCGACCGACCGAGGACGGCTGAGTCGGCACCAGGCATTAGGGCACGGCGGGATGGGGATTGTCTGGAAGGCGTGGGACGAACGATTGGGTCGCTGGGTGGCCGTGAAACGAGTCCTCCCGGAACTTGGCCAGAGTCCCGAGATGGTCCAGCGTTTTCTCGAAGAAGCCC
>JAGQPS010000177.1 GCA_020426595.1 Planctomycetales bacterium | reverse complement strand
CAGCACGGAATCGCCCGGTTCAAGGACGGTGACGTAGACCGACTGATTGGCCTGGCTGCCGGAGTGAGGCTGGACGTTGGCGAATTCGGCGCCGAACAGTTCGCAGGCTCGTTCCATCGCCAACCGCTCGACCACGTCAACGTGCTCGCAGCCGCCATAGTAGCGTCGACCGGGATAGCCCTCGGCGTACTTGTTGGTGAGGACGCTACCTACGGCCTCCATCACGGGAACACTCGTGTAATTCTCGGAAGCGATCATTTCGAGACCGTCTTCCTGCCGCCGCGCTTCCGCTTCGATGGCTTGCCAAATATCGGGATCTTGATCGCGCAGCGTACTCATGGACACGGTTTCCGCTGGAGGGATTGGGGCTGTTACCGCCGCATTGTCGACCTGCATTTCCAAGGCGTCAATGGCCGCGCCCCATCCGTCACTCGGCCCATTGGCGAGCGCATGACTGGCTTCCCTTAGGGCGTGGGAGGGGGGGCCGAGAGGCCCGTGTGGGCAAGGGACCAATCAGGTCGAGGACGGGTTGGAGCGTTTGGCGCTGGAATTGTCGAGGTTGCCAGGTCTTGGTCGCTGAATCGGGTCGGTTCGTTGTTGGAATCGAGCGCGGAATCCCTCGGCGTTGCCGCGTGGCAAGCGGTCGCTTCACGCCTCTTCCGTTTCACTCGTAGCGGTTGGTTTGACGCGGGAGTTTTCCATTGCCAGAAGCGGGGCTTCCAAGCATCCTGGGACCTCGGCGAATACCGGCTTTGAGTAGCGGGCAGGCCTTGGCGGAGCGATTTGGGGCGGTCCCATGCCGGGGCCTCTCGAGTCCTGATCCGGCGCCTTGAATAACGCCGCGAATTCATAGGCCTTGGGGTGGGAGTGTTCTCCCCCGCCAGTTAATCTGTTCCTGCTCGCGAATCTTGTTTGGCCTGTCGTTTTGGGAGTTGCCGGTCCATGCCGATTTCGTTCACTTGCAGTAGCTGTGGTCGCAACCTCAAGACCCCGGACGAGATGGCGGGAAAGAAGGGCAAGTGTCCCCATTGCCAAGCGGTGATGGAGATTCCGCTCAAGTCGGAGGGAGCCGCGAGCGGTCCCTGGAAGGAAGCACCTTCACCGGCGGACGACCTGTTTGGCAACCTCGGCTCGACCAGCGCCCCGCCACCCCCCAAGCCCGCTGCTTACCAAGCTCCAAGGGCCGCCAATCCCTACGCGGGGCCGGCCTACCAAAACCCGGGACGCCCGATGCAGCAAGGTGGCGGACCCTCGAACTCTGGCCGAGCGGTCACCAGCTTGGTCTGCGGCATCATCGGACTTGTCTTCTCCGTGATTTCTTGGGGCTGTTGCTGTTTGGGACCGTTCATGCTGGGCGGCGAGGGCATTGCCTTGACCTTGTCGCTCATCGGGTGGATCACCGGGCATATCGAGCTGCGAGCGACCCGCCCCAATTCTCCGACTCGTGGGCAAGCCACGGGAGGTATGGTCTGCGGGATCATTGGCACCGTGTTTTCAACGCTCACGATGCTCGGGTATGGGGCATGGCTCGTGTTCTTTATTTCCGTTTCCGTGGCTAGCTAACGTCTAGCCCTCTTCCGGCGACCGGCGACAGACGGTTCGGACGGCAAAACGCGGGATCGTGAGCCTCAATTTCGGACGCGCTCCATGGCGATCGTGTTTTCTTGTTCCCACTGTGGCCAGCCCATTCAGGCAACGGATCAATCCGTGGGTTGGAGCGTGGAGTGCCCCCACTGCCATCAATTCGCGACCGTCCCTGCTTCCGAGACTCGACCCGCCCTGCCGCCGGCGAGTCCGCCCCGGAGCCAAGTTCCTCGGCCACCTGGACCCGCCCCGAATCCTTCGCCGCGACACCGCTCGGTCTACAAGGCCAAGGTTGTCGCGCCGACCGACGACAAGACGACGCACCGTACGACCATCTGCCTCGCCGGGGCGATCGTCGGCATGTCCATGTCGATATTGGGCGCCGTGGCCGTGCCCTGTTTGATCCCGTTTCGAGCCGACCCGACCTTCGGCAATGTACTCATGGTCTTCCTCGTGATTGGAATCGTCATGCAGTTGCTCGCTCTGCCGATATCCATCGGCAGTGCATGGGGAGCCTGGGACGCGGTGAAAGGATTGACGCCGCGGGATCCCAACCGACCGCGACTGATCATCGCCCTGGTCCTTGGTTTGATCTTCGCCTTGCTCTCACTGTTGGGCGGCTTTTGCATGTGTGGTATCGCGTTTCTATGGGCCTAGGATGCACGGCCGCGCGGGAACGTGGCGTAGGGAGACTTTCAACTTGACCGACTCGACGTCATCACCACGACCGCTCTACGTCCAGGCCACACGAGCCGCCGCGTTGGGACTGGCCATCAATCTGGCTCTTGGAATCGGCAAACTGGTCGCCGGTTGGCTGGGACAGTCGTTCGCGTTGGTGAGTGACGCGGTCAACTCACTCGGAGATTCTCTTAGTTCGGTGATCACCCTGGCCGCGCTCTGGTATGCCCAGCAGCCTCCCGACGACGAGCATCCCTACGGTCACACGCGCGTTGAGACGGTGGCCGGAGCTTATGTGGCGATCGTCATTCTGTTTTCCGCGCTCTGGGTGGCATGGGAAGCGACGCAGCGGATGTTCGTTCTCCAAGCGACTCCACCCGCTTGGACCTTGTGGGTCGCGGGAGCCAACGCGGTCATCAAGGAATCGCTCTACTGGTACAAACGCGGCGTCGGCAAACGAACCAACTCGACCGCGATCCTCGCCAATGCTTGGGACCATCGGAGCGACGCGCTGTGTTCCTTGGCCGTGTTGTTCGGACTCGGGATCGTGCGAGCTGGTGGAGGAGCCTGGGGTTGGGCGGACGAAGCGGCGGCCTTGGTCGTCGTCGTGGCGATCATGTCCACCGCCGGAAAACTGTTGACTCAAAGCACTCGCGAACTGCTCGATCCCCAGGCCGACGAGGCTGTCGTGGCGGAGGTTCGAGCGTTGGCGAGCCAGACACCTGGCGTGGCGAACGTCGAGAAACTCTGGGTGCGGAAGACCGGTATCGAGTACCTTGTCGACATCCACATTCAGGTCGACGCTCGGACGCCGGTCGATGAAGGGCATCGGATCGGTCATGAGGTGAAGGATCGTCTTGTCTCGGGCTTCCCCGCGGTCCGCGACGTGCTCGTGCACCTCGAACCTTTCCCTCACCGACATGATGCCGAAGAGTCCTAGGGGACTTCGCGGACGAGTTTGGAAATCGCCTTGAAAGTGTCGGTTCCGGCGGCTTGGACCCACTCGAATAGTGCCGACTCCGTGGTGGTCGGAGCGACTCCACTTTGGGTCATGCGTTCGAGGGCGGTGGCACGATCGATTCCCCGGCGACTCGAGACCGCATCGACGCAGACCAGCACGTCCCAGCCCGCCGCCATCAGATCGAAAGCGGTTTGCTGGACACAGACGTGCGTCTCGATCCCGGTCAACAAAACCTTGGTGCGGCCGGTCGCCGACAGTTGCTCGAGAAATGCGGCGCAGCCCGCGCAGCTGAACGAGAGTTTCTCGGGGACCTCGCCGAGACGACCTCGCAGCGGTTCCACGGTCGGTCCGAGACCCTTGGGATACTGTTCCGTTGCAAGGACCGGGATGCCAACCAACGCGGCGCCGTCCATGAGCCGTTCGATGTTTCGCTGGACGGTTTGCGAATCGAGGACGACCGGTAGCAACTTCTCCTGCACGTCGATGATGACCAGCACGGTATTCTCGCGGTTCATCAACCATGGGCTACGCGGGGCGGGAAGGTCGGAACGCGCGTCGCTCATCGGGCTCTGCCTCCGTGGGCTCAACTCGAGCAGGGTGGGTCGCCGAGGCCGGCGAAACCCCTAGAATACCATCGAACGAGTGACTGGAGATTGGCCTCGGTCGATAATCGCTCGACCAACCGGTTCCCTGTCGCGGTAGGAGTGAAGGTCCATCGTCTGCGAGATCCATCTTGATGAAACTACATGCGACGACCGTATTGTCGGTCCGCCATGGCGATCGAGTCGCGATCGGCTGTGATGGACAAGTTACCTTGGGCACGTCGATTCTTAAGGCGGATGCGATGAAGATTCGCCGCCTCGCGGAAGGCAAGGTCCTCTGCGGCTTCGCGGGTTCGACAGCCGATGCCTTCGCGCTGTTGGAGCGGTTCGAGGAAAAGCTACGCGACCATCCGGCGAATCTGCCCCGCGCGGCGACGGAGTTGGCCAAGCAATGGCGGATGGACCGGGCACTCCGCAAACTCGAGGCACTGTTGATCGCGGTCGACGCCCGCTATTCGCTCTTGTTGAGCGGTACCGGTGACGTGATCCAGCCCTCGGACGGCATCATGGCGATTGGGTCGGGAGGCAACTACGCGACCGCCGCGGCTCGGGCCCTGGTCAAGCATTCGAGCCTGCCGGCCGCCCAGATTGTTCAGGAGTCGCTGATGATCTCGGGCGAACTCGATATCTACAGCAATAACCGGATTGTCGTTGAGGAATTGGAGAGCCAAGCGGAATGACAGCGCCAGCCCCCGAAACGTTCTCGGACGACATGACTCCCCGGCGACTCGTGCAGGAACTTGATCGGTTCATCATCGGTCAGGACGACGCGAAACGAGCCGTGGCGATCGCGGTGCGCAATCGTTGGCGCCGACGACAACTGGGGGACGAATTGCGCCAGGATGTCACGCCCAAGAACATCTTGATGATTGGCCCCACCGGCGTTGGAAAAACCGAGATCGCTCGTCGACTGGCCAAGCTCACGGGAGCTCCGTTCATCAAGGTCGAGGCGACGAAATACACCGAGGTCGGTTATTACGGTCGCGATGTCGAAAGCATGATCCGCGAGCTCGTCGACGCGGCCATTTCGCTCGTGCGCGACGGCGAGCGAAAGCGAGTCGAGCCCGAGGCCGAGCGGCGCGCGCGGCAGCGTCTACTCGACCTGCTTTGCCCTCGACCCGCCACCGCGCCGGCGCGGGGCAAGTCGAACGCCGATGCCAAGGAAAACGAAATCGCGCAGTCGCTCGAGAAGCTCTGGTCGCACGCCCTCGCCACCGCGCCCAACACGACGGAACCGGCGGCGCATGAGGAATCCAAACCACACGCCGACGACGCCAAGACTTCGGCCAAGGCGGAGGCCGAAGCCGCCGAAGCCACTTATCAACGGACTCGGACCAAGTTGGGCGAGATGCTCGACCGAGGAGAGCTCGAACAGCGCAAAGTCGAGATCTCGGTGGAAGCGAAGTCCGAACCGATGATGTTGGGCATGGGACGCCTCGAGAACATGGACATCGACCTACAGAAGATGTTCGAGCGAGTCATGCCGCGCAACTCGAGTCGCCGTGAAGTGACCGTCGCCGAGGCGCGAAGGACCTTGATCGAACAGGAGGTCGAGGCGCTCTTCGATATGGACAAGATTCACGCCCAGGCCGTGGAGTTGGCTGAGAGTCAGGGGATGATCTTTCTCGATGAGCTGGACAAGATCGTCGCGTCCGAGGCTCGCGGCGCGGACGTCTCGCGTCACGGCGTGCAACGCGATCTCTTGCCCATCGTCGAGGGCACGACCGTGCAAACTCGGTATGGATACGTCAAGACCGATCACATCCTGTTCATCGCGGCCGGAGCCTTCCATCGGACCCAGCCCTCAGACTTGATGCCCGAACTGCAAGGACGTTTTCCCATTCGAGTCGAACTCAAGGGACTCAGCAAACAAGACTTCGAGCGGATCCTGCGCGAGCCTCAAAACTCGTTGCTCCGGCAGTATGTCGCGTTGCTCGGGACCGAGGGAGTCCAAATCGAGTTCACGGACGAGGCGATCGACTTGCTCGCCCATTATGCCGATCAGGTCAATCGAACGACGCAGAACATTGGAGCCCGCCGGCTCGCCACGATCCTCGAGCGGCTCCTCGAGGAATTGAGTTTTGAGGCTCCCGACATGGGGATGGGAAAAGTCGCGATCGATCGGGCCTACGTCGAGCAGCGACTCGACGCAGTGGCTCAGGACGAGGACCTCAGCCGGTACATCCTGTAGGGGCGGCGATGTCGCCAGCAACACGTTCAAAGTCGACCGCGAGTCGCGTGGTCGGAGCCACGTTCCTCGCATGCAAGGACTGGTAAGCTAGACTCGACAAGGTGTTTCCACCTCAATGACTCGCCCCCAGGCGACCAAGTCAAAAACGTGGGAAAACCCAAGGAACCCCCAAGCACCTGTTTTGGTGTCTCGCTTTTCACGCTTCGCCCCGGTCGACCAACTCAAAAGCGTGGCAAAACCAAAGGAAACCCGAAGCGTGAGCGAGGGATTCTTCGACGTCTCGAACAAGCCGTCAACCCGTTACGCCACCAACACTTCCGCTTCGCGCCCTCCCCAACAGCGCAACATCGAAGAGCGTGAGCGAGGGACTCTTCGATTTCTCTACCAACCCATCAAGTCGTTTCGCCACGAGCCCTGCCAGTAAGTCACATCGCTGATAACGCCCCAGGAAAAAGGGAGCGCGAGCGCCTGCCACTCCTTCTACTTTACTCGTCGTCCTCGCCGACGAATCCCGCCAGCCCGGCGGGATGTCAGGGACGAGGGGAACGAGTTCGAATCGCCCAATCAGCTTGTCGGACCGTTATTTTCGGTCCAGCAACGCCGACCTATCCGGCCTGATTAAGGCGGCTAAGGCGGCTAATGATTGTAGGTGATTGGGAGCCTAACTACACTCGAAGTTGGTGGTGGTTCCGCGAGTCTCGCTAAGCGAAATTCCGTCGAGGCGGCGTTTTGTTTGGCGTCATGCCGCGGTGCGTTCGAGGCGCGGAACCGTCACATGTTGTACCGTCCCGGTCGATCTCGAACCGGTTGTTGATTCGAGGTCGCGACCGACTCCAAGAGTTTTACCGCGACGGGTTGTGTGCGAGTGTGTGCGGTGTAGCCAGTCTAGGCCCGCGACGCGACCGGCCATGAGGACTTGGGGTGAGCGAAGAGCCGAATCGAATTCCACTGCTAGATCAGCTCTACCAAGATTTTCTCAATAACGAGAATTCCGCGTCCTTCGTGCGCGCGGTGAGCCGTCATTACACGGTCGGAACGCTCGCCCGTTTGGCTCGTTTTGGAGCTCGCGTGAGCCGTCGGGCCGCGGTCCTGGCGATCGGCATGGTTGGCGATTATCAAGACAACCAAGTGCTGGGACGAGCGCTCTGCGACGGCGATCGAGCCGTTCGGCTGTTGTCGGAT
Source organism: Planctomycetales bacterium (assembly GCA_020426595.1). Taxonomy (GTDB): domain Bacteria; phylum Planctomycetota; class Planctomycetia; order Pirellulales; family Pirellulaceae; genus UBA11682. The sequence goes on along the minus strand of JAGQPS010000177.1, from coordinate 3,133 downwards.
AATGGAATCCGCGCCCTCTGGTTCCGTTGCGGCAACGCCCATCATCGCAAGGAACTGCAACTACTCGCGCGTCTCAACAACAATCTCGATTTCAATGAGGCGGTGCGTCGAGCGACCGATCTCATCGAATCGGCCCCTTGGATCCCCGAGGCCTGGAATCAACGCGGTTTCGCGTTGTTCCATCTCAAGCAATACGATGCGTCCGCGGACGACCACCATCAAACGCTTGAAATCAACCCGTACCATTTCGTGGCGGCGGTCGCGATGGGACACTGCTATCTCGAGATGACCGATCCAGCCAACGCGTTGGAGAGTTTCCGCCGCGCTCTGCGGCTCAACCCTGGACTCGAGGGCGTGCGGGCTCAAGTCGAGTACCTCGAGCGATCGCTGTAGCCGTTCGTTGGTATCGAGCCGGTAGCCGCATCGGCGGCGAGCCCCTCGGTTCCCCGCGTGAGCACCTCGCGCCAATACGTACGACGCGGTGGCACACGCACGGTGGCCGAACGAGAGTCGCCGAATTCGGGTTTCAGCTTCTGCGATATCGAGGTGTCGTCACGATCGTGAAAGGGTTCCCTTCGGCTTGCGTTTGATTCTCACCGGAGCCCTTCAAAACTCCCAGCAAGCCTCGAAGCACGCCGGGATCGAGTCCCCCGTCCGCCACGCCGTCGAGTGCGTCAATCTCGTCGAGCAGGTCTTTGACATCGGCTAGGCTCGCCGTTTCGGTTTCCGAGAATCGTCTGAGCAATGCCGCGACGACAAGCGTGAGGAATCGGACGTCTTCCTTGAGAGCGTTCAATTCCGAGGTTGCCTCGGGCTCGCGGGAATCAGGAGGCCTCACCGCTCGTTGTTGTGCGATTTTCCTGAGGTGGGCGGCTTGCGCTTGCTCGGGGAAGAAGAAATCAAACAGATCCACGGCAAGATCCTTTTGCTGGAGGATGGGACAAGTCGGATCAGGTTTCGGTATCGCTCCACGATGACCACGCTTCGCGAGCCTCCTTCGGCCAGTATTCGGGAAGCGGCGCGGAAACGTCGATCGTTTCTTCCCGCGTCGGATGCGGAAACGCAAGTCGAGCGGCATGCAAGGCGATGCCCGGCTGTTTCCACGCGGGAGCACCGTACTTCGAGTCACCGACGATGGGGACGTCTCGAGCACTGGTCTGCACTCGAATCTGATGTTTTCGCCCCGTGATCAGACGAATGGCGAGCAACGTGGTTTGTCGAAACCGAGCCACGACTTGGAAGTGCAGTTCCGCCGCTTGTCCTCGTTCATCCGTCACGACTCGCACGCGTCGAGCCCCATCGTCATGCCACAGTCGATCGCACCAATGGCCTTGGTCGATCGCCAAGTCTCCGTTGACCAACGCGACGTAAGTCTTGCGGACTCGGTTCTCCGCGAACGCCTGGGTCAACCGCGCGGCTCCCTTGCTCGTCCGAGCCAACGGAAGGACTCCCGTCACGAATGCATCAAGGCGGCTCACGACCCCAACGAAAACGTTGCCCGGCTTTTGAAATCGGTGTTTGAGGTAATCCCGAGCCCATTCGACGGCGGTCGGTTCACCGGGCAGCGCGCCCATCGTCGCCAGGGGAGCTGGCTTATCGAGGACGAGGACGTGATTGTCGATGTGCAACACGGTGCAAGGCATGAGACGTGTTCGTCGAAGGAAGAGCGAGCGTGCGTTGGCGACTACGAACTCGATACGATCCAGCCACCGCCAAGAACCCGTTCACCGTTGTAGCAAACCGCCGCCTGCCCTGGGGCGACTCCAAAACAAGGCTCGTCGAATTGAACCTCGAGCCGACCATCATCCGTTGCTCGAACGGTCGCGGGAACCGGCTGGGAGTTGTAGCGGATCATGACTTGGCAGGCGAATGGTTCGGTTCCCGGTGGCACGAGCCAGTTGCAATCTCGGGCCGAAAGCGCCCGCCGGGCAAGGCTCGGTTTCGGACCAATCACGACGTCATTCGTCTCGGCATCGATTCTCACGACGAACATCGGTTCGCCGAGCGCGATCCCGAGGCCCTTGCGCTGTCCCACCGTATAGGCCTCGATCCCGTCGTGCCGCCCCACGACGCGTCCGTCGACCGTCACGAAGTTACCCGAGCGAGTCCCGGACCCTGTTTCGGCGGCCGGGCGGCGGTCCTTGACGAACTGGGCATGATGCCCGGTCGTGACAAAGCAGATCTCTTGGCTGTCTTTTTTCTGGGCGACGTTGAGGCCCACCTTGCCGGCCAGCTCGCGGATCTCGGCTTTCTGATAGCCACCCACCGGTAGCAACATGCGAGGAAATCGATCGCGCGGAATTCCAAAAAGGGCGTACGACTGGTCCTTCGAGTTGTCGACTCCGCGCAAGAGGCTTGGAACATCACCGGGACTCGTCGGCTCACCACGTCGGGCGTAGTGCCCGGTCGCGACGAATTCGGCTCCCACCGCATCCGCGTAATCGAACAACCGGCCGAACTTGAGTCGATGGTTGCACATCACACAGGGGTTGGGCGTTCGACCCTGCACGTACTCGTCAACGAAGTAATCGACGATCTCCGAGAACTCCCGCTGGAGATCGAGCGCGAAAAAGGGAATGCCCAAGCGAGCCGCCACGGATCGCGCGTCCTCGGCATCACTCGCGCTGCAACAACCTTGCTTGTGGTCCGCGCGTCCTTGGAGGATCGGCAGGAGCGGGCTCGATTCGACCTTGCCGTCGATCGCGCAGGCCTGCGCCGCTTGCTCACCATGCCTCATGAAGACGCCGATGACTTCGTGGCCAGCTTGCTGCAAGAGATGTGCCGCGACACTGCTGTCGACACCTCCACTCATGGCCAGCACGACTCGCGACATGGTTTTGGTTTCACCTTTTCGACGAGGAAGATGGGGGGCGATCGCCTTAACCGCGAGCGGCGCTTGGCGGGCTCCTAACCAACGTTAGGCAATGGAAGGCCTTTTGCCGAGGTGGGGCCATGGTGAGCCGGTCGCAAGCTCTGGGCAAGCGGATAATCTCCCCTGGATCGCTATGCGGTTGGAGACGGTATCGATGTCTCTCCGCAAGGCGTCGGTTTTGATGTCGCGCTTTTCACGCTCCGCCCCGGTCGACCAACTCAAAAGCGTGCGAAAACCAAAGGAAACCCGAAGCGTGAGCGA
>JAGQPS010000176.1:4341-10356 GCA_020426595.1 Planctomycetales bacterium | reverse complement strand
AAGTAAGCGGAGCGTAGGTGTAGGGGAAATGACTGATCGGAGTCGCATCACCCACGTGAGAAAAGAAGAACAACGGATCGATCAGGATCGCCTCGTCCCAGAACATCCGAAAGAACGCATCGTTGGCCACCGCGCCCGAGCTGCTGTAGGCCGGTTCGCGAAATGGGCGAAACGCCGTGTAGGAACCCGCCACGGTTGGATTGCCAGGAGCGGTGGAGCCCAGTGTTATCCAGCGTTCTGGATTGAGCATGTCGTAGGCATGCACGTCGCCAATGGCCCGTTGTCCGACCAACACGACATCCTCGGTTTCCAAACCTTGCTGGGCTTGGGTCGCGGCGAACGGCACGATGGCCATGACGGCCAACAATCCGAATAGCGCGATGCCCATCGCGATCATGACCTCGAGGATCGTGATTCCGCTTCTTGGCTTTTGATATCGACTCATAACACGACTCTTTTCGGGCTAACGTCCCGTCAATTACGGTGTCCGCGCATCGGAAAACGATCGCGACTCGTGATTAGTTGTTCTGGATTTGGTCTTGGTTGATGGCGACGCTCCGCGCTCCCCACATCACGTCACCAATGCCATTGGTGGCTCGGTCGGTGGCATCCGAGTTCTCACTCAGCGTGACCTGACCGTTGCGTCCGAAAGTGAGCCAGAGATTCGTCAGGTTGTCCACGTTGGCGTACAGCGACGTGCCCGCGGCGCCATAGCCCGGGTAGTTCGTGACGTCGAGCGTCACGTTGAACTCGCCCGTCTCCTTGCGCAGATCCTGAACCACGTACAGGAACAACGTCTGGCCCGACGGGAAACCTCCGGCCAGGTTCTTCGAGATCACGCGGTCGATCGAGCCGTCGGGTCCGAAGAGCACGATGACGGGACCTGGCGCGGCATCCCCGGAATTAACGGCCAGCTCGGTTCCCGAAGTGTCCGCCTGGCTGTCTCCATCGAAGTCCAGCGGCGTGAATCCGGAAAGAGCCAGATCGATGTAGGTCTCGGTCGGGAGTAAAAACGCGCGCGTGCTGAGCTTCACCGGTGGCGGGATGATCGAGAACTTCTGGTTGGGATAGGTTCCCGCCGGCATGCCACCCGTGTCGTGATTGAGCACGCCCAATTGAACTCGGAAGGACGGGCCCGAAACCGCGCCCGCCGTGATTTCATAGGTCCGTCCCTTGAAGTCAAATCGAATCTGGGGACGAGTGATGTTCCGCGTGGGGTCGAGCCAGTTGGTCACCAGCGCTTGAACCGACGGGTTCAGCGTCTGATTGAAATCGGCGAAGACGCCCGGCGCTCCCGTGATCGCTCCGGTCGGATCATTGATGATCGTGCAGACCGAATCGAGTCGGTCGCCGGTGAACGCGGGAGGCCGACGGACTCGGTACACCGCCACGCCGGTGTTCGGCGCCGTGATGTCACGCTCGATCCAAAAGCCAGCTCCGCCGTTGAGTTTGGCGTCGGAGTGGACTTGCTGCATGAACGACTGCAGTCCCCTGCCGGCTTCTCTAACCTTCATGTCACTGGTCAGCATGCGCACGCCTGGGATGGCCAGGGCGGCAACCAACACAATGATGCCGATGACCGCCAGCAACTCCACCAACGTCATGCCTCGCCGGGCCGCTCGATTCTTCATGCATCACCTGCCTAGCGATAATCCCAATGGTTGTCGATGTTGTCCGCGGCCCGATTGTCGGGCTGCAACGTACTGATATTGATGCGAGTACCGATGAGGTACGTATTGGTCGAGTCCCACGCGTAGGGATCGTTCAATTGATAGTTGTCGTGCTGGAATGCGACGCCGTACTCGGAGTCCGGGCCGGCTGAAAAAATGAGCGGCATGAGCAGATAGGGCTGCAGGCCGTTGTCGGGCGTGGTCCAGCGAGCATCGATCTTGTAGGGGTCCAGCGGATCGGGGCTCGTCGTCGGATCCTGCGTTTGCAGCGGCGATCCATAACCCGGAGCCCAGCGAAGGAACTCGATGGGCTGTCCCCATTGATCCAGGATCTCCGGCATGCCATCGCCATCGACGTCGCCGAGTTCCGTGCCTCCCCATTCGACGATGCCATCGCCATTGGTATCGCCCATGTTGACTCCGTTGAAGAAGCGAAGCATGTCGCCGTCCTCGTCCCGCATCGTGGAGAGAATCAGGAACAGGCACTCCGCCCCTTCATGGGCTCGCGTCCAGAGTCCGTTGTTGAAGGCGGGCGCGGTACCAAACACGACATTCGGATCACTCGAGATCGCCGCGTACGTTTGCAGTACCTTGAGTCGGTAGTTCAGAAAGCTTGGCGAGGGCTCGATGAAGGCCGGATCGTTGGCGATGTCTTGAATCCGATCCGGCAGCTCCATGCGATAGAGCTCACGGATTCCCTGGAGTCTCATGCCCCGCGCGAGTTGCAGATTGTTGGCATTGGCCGGAAGGTTCAGGAACGTCAGCCGTGCCGGCAACAAGCGAATCGGCTTGTACTGCAACTCTTCCCACTGCTCTTGGATCAACGAATCGATACGTCGAACCTGAGCCGCGGTGCGCAGCTTATTCGAATCTTGATGGGCTCCGGCGAGCATCACGACCAGCATCGACGAGATCAAGGTGATGATGGCCATCACGATGAGCATCTCGACTAGTGTGAAGCCCGTTCTTCTACGTCTGCACATGACTCAACCTATTGCTTACCGCAAGTCTTGGCCGCGTTCGCGAATCAACCATGTCGCGAGTCCGCCGGAACTTGCTGGGTCGGATCCTACCCGTCCGCGAGCGCCGGTCACGACCGACGCTCCGCCTCCGTCACCCGACGTTACTGAGCCAACTGCTGATCCAGTCGCGACTCGGCGAAGTTCGCGAGATTGTCGTTGTCTCCATCGGTGAAGTTACCGCCCGCCGGATATGTGCGGACGACCGCTCCCGATCCGAAATAGTTGTCGACTCCGGCGCAGATCAGCTGATAGGACTTCGGGTTGATGAACTCCGTGGGGCTCGCCGCATAGGGAACAATGGTGCCGCCGCTGGTGTAGCCGGTGAGACCTGGGCCGGCACCGGTGTCGAAGTCCATCTGCAGCGACGCGATGCCTGGAGCGTTGACATAGGTTCGCGCGTCGTAATAGACGTATGGCATGTCGAAGCCGCTCGGGACGAACTCCAGCCAGCCGTCGTTGTCGTTGTCGCGGAGACGTTTTTGATCGAAGGCGAAGTAGGCGCGCTTCGTGCCCGACAAGGACCAAGTCGATCCGTTCCAGGTGAAGTCGATCAACTGCCAGTTGGTGCCGTCGTAGCGATATCCGAACGGATACTCCTTGTTCTCGCTCAGCTCACTGAGCAGGAACACGATCGCCTCGTGAGGCGACATCGTTTGGAACGTGCGGAACTCGGGTTCCGTCGGATTCGTTTGGAAGTAGGGATTGGGAAGCGGATCGACCATCATGCTGGCGTAGAGCGCCTCGGTTCCCACCGCGCGATTGCTAACGGCTCGCACGTGCGGAAAGATCAGGCTGGCGACTTGAAAGTCGATGGGATAGGTACCGACATCGTTCTTGTACTTCTCGATGGCGGCTTCCATGTTCTTCATTTCGACGCGAGCCGAGGTTTGCCGGACCGACCGCATCACCACGCCGAGGGTCGGTACGAGAATGGCGGTCAAAATGCCAATGATCGCGAGCACGACCAACATTTCCACCAGGGTAAAGCCACGACGAGCTGTTCCAAAACGGGCCATGGCGAGGCCTCCCTTTTGACGAGCGATAAGCATGGGATGGTTGTCGTTATGAACGAGGAGTTATTGAGGCGGAGGGGTCGGAGCCGGGCTTGCGTCCCGACTCCGACTTGGCTCCACCTTGGAATTACTTGCTACCGGTGAGCTGGGTAATCATGTCGATCAACGGCATGAAGAGCGCGATCACGATGAAACCGACGATGCCGCCGAGCACGATGATCATCAACGGCTCGATCAGCTTCATCATGCCGTCGGTCAACGTGGCGACCTCTTCCTCGTAGTAGTCCGCGACCTTGTAGAGCATCGTGTCGAGCTCACCCGTCTCCTCACCGACGTCGACCATGTTGATCACCAGGTCCTCGACGACTCGCGACCGCATGCGGAGCAAGTAAATCATCGAGCCGAGGATCGTGCCGATGGTCGAGCCAATGGCGGCGTAGAGCCAGAACTCAACCTTGACGACCAAGATTCCCAATGGCGGCAGTCCGAGTAGCGCGACCCAATAGAAAAGAGCCATTGGGTGGAAGTTGGGCGTGGACCCGGATTTCATCGGCCGCGCGATCGACTCACCCTCGCGGATCGCGTCGATCACCTTGGAATACATCTTCTCGAACATCGCGTTGCCGCTCGTTTCCCGAGTGATCGTAAGCCCCTCGAGAATCGGCACGCCGGATGAAATCAAGGCTCCGAGCGTACGCGTCGTCCGAGCCATGTTGGCTTTCTCGATGATCTTGCCGAGTACCGGTACCTTGAGCAGGAACAAGTGCCATCCCATCCTGCCGGCCTTGAACTTGTTCGCCAGCATGACGAACAGGACCATCGCGATGGGAATGAGCGGGAAGAGGAACCACAGCTTCACGATCTTGTTGCTCATCTCGATGAGAAACACCGTGATATCGGGCAGCTTCAGTTCAAACTTCTCGAACATGTCCTTAAACGTCGGAATGATGAAGACCATGATGAACGAGACGATCAAGATCGTGAACAACACGACGAGTACCGGGTAGATCATCGCGCCGATGACTTTGTTCTTGAGCGCCTGGGTCCGCTCCTTGAACTCGGCCAAACGTCTCAGAATGACTTCGAGCGAGCCGCCGGCCTCACCCGCCTTCACCATGTTGACGTAGAGTCGATCGAAGACCTTGGGAACCTTGCCCATCGCCTCGCTAAGCGTCGCACCACCCTCGATCTCGTCGCAGACGTCGATCAGGGCGTTCTTGAGCGCGCCGGGCTTGGCTTGTCCCTCAAGAATCTTGAGGCTTCGTAGGATCGGCATGCCGGCGTCTTGAAGAATGGAGAGCTGACGCGTGAACGTCACCATCTTCTTGCCGCCCGCGCCACCCATGGCGAACGACTTCTTCTTCTTGCCCTTGGCTTCGCCCCGAGCTTGTTTTTGCAGCGCGATCTTAGTCACGAAGAAGCCCATCGAGCGAATCGTCGCCTGGGCCTCGTCCTGGGTTTGCGCTTCAATGACGTCGCGGATCTCCTGACCCTGCGCGTCCATCGCTTCGAATTCAAAAGTTGGCATTGCCAGCTCTCCGGACTAACTGCTGAACCACGCTTTCGCTCGGGATCGAGCTACCGATAGGGTTGTCGCTAAAGCGGTGGTTGTTCGGTGAAGGGTTGTTGGTGGCCAGGTCGCGATTCGCCTTGGTCGAGCGGTTCGCGACACGGCGGACTCGGTCGGGTTATCAGGGGTGACTCGGAGTCGGCATCCCGCGGCGATTAAGCCTCCAGGACCGTCTCGCGAATCACTTCATCCAATGTCGTGGTTCCATCGAACACAAAGTTGATGCCGGCATCCCGCAGCGTCACCATGCCTTTGCGCTGAGCCAACTTGCGGAGTTCATCCGAGGGTGCGTTGGTCAGCACCATGTCTCGCAATTCGTCATCCATGATCATCAGTTCAAACAGACCGACGCGTCCCTTGTAGCCGGTGTTATTGCACGTCTCGCAGCCCGCTCCGCGATAGAACTTGCGTCCCACCACGTCTTGCGGTTCGAGTCCGAGGTCGAGCAGTTGGTCCTCGCCCGCCGTGACTTCCTCGCGACAGTCGGGACAGATGCGTCTCACGAGCCGCTGGGCGAGAATCGCCTCGACCGTGGCCGTGATGAGAAACGTGGGGACTCCCATGTCCTTCATGCGGGTCACGGTGCTGGGAGCGTCGTTGGTGTGCAGCGTGCTGAACACCAAGTGCCCCGTCAAACTGGCTTGCACCGCGATCTCGGCCGTCTCGAGGTCGCGAATCTCGCCGACCAGGATCTTGTCGGGGTCCTGCCGCAAGATGGCTCGCAGGCAGGACGCGAACGT
>JAGQPS010000176.1:0-4242 GCA_020426595.1 Planctomycetales bacterium | reverse complement strand
GACGCCGATCTCGTGGTCGATCGGAATCTGCACGATTCCGTCGATGTCGTACTCCACCGGATCCTCGGTCGTGATCAGCTTCTCGCGGATGTCGTTGAGTTCCGAGAGGGCCGAGTACAGCGTGGTCGTCTTGCCCGAGCCCGTCGGACCGGTCACGAGCACGATGCCGTTCGGCTTCTCGATCACCTTGCGGAAGCTCTGCAACGTCGGCGCGTCCATGCCGACCTTCTTGAGGTCGAGCGACACCACGCTGCGGTCGAGCACTCGCATGACGACGCTCTCGCCGAACATCGTCGGGCACACCGCGACTCGGAGGTCGACCGGGTGATTGCCGACCATCAATTCGATGCGGCCGTCCTGGGGCATGCGCCGCTCGGCGATGTCCAGATTGGCCATGACCTTGACGCGAGTCGTGATCGCGAAAGCCAAGTGGCGCGGTGGCGGCACCATTTCGTAGAGGACTCCGTCCGCCTTGATGCGGATGCGGAACTCGTCCTCGAAAGGTTCGAGATGGATATCGCTCGCATGGTCCTTGATCGCCAGCAGCAACACCATGTTCAGCAGCTTCCGCACGGGAGCGCTGTTGGCCATCTCCTCGATGTCGCCCAGGTTGATCGGGCCTTCGGTCGCGATTTCCTGAGCCGCCTTCTTGAGATCAACGTCGTTCTCAAGATCGCTGAGCAGCTTCTCCAGCGTGTCTTGGTCTTCGCTGTAGTACTTGTCGATCGTCTTGAGCACCTGCGACTCGGTGGCGATCAGCATCCGAATGTCGTAGCCCAGGAATCGTCGGAGTTCGTCCTCCATCGACAGGTTCTGGGGATCGCAAGTCGCGACCGTCAGGCTGTTGTCGGCCAACCGCAACGGGATGACCTTGTAGAGCTGTGCCATGGCGGCACTGACTTCGTCGATGACCTCGTCGGGAATCTCCAGGCCCTCAAGGTCGATGACCTGCAGGTTCATCTGCTCGGCCAAGGCTTGGCAGAGTTGATCTTCGTCGATCAATCCCATGTCGATGGCGATCCGGCCGATCAATCGGCCGGGATTTTGGCTCTGTTCCTCGACGAGCATTTCACACTGCTCGTCGGTGATGAACCCCATGTCGACAAAGATCTGTCCGATTCTTCGGATAGCCATAGTCAAGTCTCGTGCAAGTGTGATCGGCGGCGGTCGCAAGTGTGCGCACCACTTGGGATGAACCGGCCGCGATCGTTGTTGGGGAAAGCCGCTGCTTTTCGGTCAGGCTGCTTGGGATCAAGTTGCGTTTTCAAGTTGTTGGGACCATCGAGCGACGGTTCGATCGATGATGCCCAGCCTCGCCTTCGTGCTAGGCCGCGTGCTCGTGGTCGTCCTCGATGGTCGAGCCGCGTCGCCTCGGACAGACGTCCGGGGCCGCGAATCCCTGCCACCTTGGAGCGACACTCTCGATCAGCCCTCCTCCATGCCAGGATGTTCCACGCCTTCCGCATCGAGCATCTGTCGACGGGCGGTGGCGATTCGTTTGGCGAGTCCATCGGGATCGTGCGCCTTGTCGAGCACGTCCTCCACCGTGACTCGTTCGTTGAGCCAATGATCAAAGAGCGAGTCGTCCATCAGTTGCATGCCGAACTTGGCACCCGTTTGAATCGCACTGTTGATCCGGAACGTCTTGTTCTCGCGGATCAAGTTGGCGATACCTGGCGTCACGACCAGAGTCTCGTAGGCCGCACAACGGCCACCGCCGATGCGAGGCAACAGGGTCTGGGCCACGACGCCGATCAGCGATGTGGAGAGCTGGGTGCGAATCTGGTCCTGGAGGTTGCCTGGGAACGCATCGATGATGCGGTTGACCGTGCCTTGGGCACTGTTGGTGTGCAGCGTACCGAACACGATGTGACCGGTTTCCGCCGCGCTAATCGCCGCTTCGATCGTCTCCAAGTCTCGCAATTCACCGACCAGGATCACGTCGGGATCTTGTCGCAACGCCCGGCGAATCGCCTCCGAGAAGCTCGGCACGTCGACGCCGACCTCGCGCTGATTGACCGTCGCCTTCTTGTGGTAGTGATAAAACTCGATCGGATCCTCGATCGTGATGATGTGGTGATCGATCGTCTCATTGATGAAATTGATCAAGCTGGCCAGGGACGTACTTTTTCCCGAGCCGGTCGGTCCGGTCACGAGCAACAGACCACGAGGCCGAAGGACGAGCTTGCTGAGCACCTCGGGCAGGCCAAGCTGCTCGGGGGTCAGCATGTTGTTGGGAATCTGTCGCAACACCATGGCGATCTGCCCGCGTTGCTTGAACACCGACACGCGGAACCGAGCCATGTCACCGAACGCGAAACCAAAGTCGGCGCTGCCGATCTCCTGAAGCTCACGCTGGCATCGCTCGGGCGTGATGCTCTTCATGAGGCTTACGGTGTCGTCCGGCTCAAGCACCTTTGTTTCGAGCCGGCGCAGCCGACCATGGAGACGAAACACGGGCGGTTGACCGGTCGTGATGTGAATGTCGCTCGCGCCTTGCTTGACACAGGCGGACAACAACTTGTCGATCAACACGGTTGCCATGAGACACCTCTCAGGTTGAATCCTTCATCCGTCCCCACGGGGACCCGACCCACCCTCGCACCGCGAGAGAGTCGATCGATTCGGTAGACTCCGCCGGGAACCCTATCCAACCGGCGCTACCAACCAATCCAACTCGCTAGGGGCGAAAACCAAGAACCAACGGACTGGGACTCGCCACTTGGCGATGAAGTCACCGGGAGGGTGAAGTCACCGGCCAAATGAAGGCACCGCGACGATCGTCTCGCCGCGCTCGGGGTGAGTCTCATTGCTGAACTCCACCCGAGCCCCATCAGTTCGGCTCTTGAGTCCTGTCCACGAAACCCTCCATTGTCATTGCCAGACCAACGGATTGCAGCCGCCCGCCCGCCATTTTCACGGCGTTCGTGCCTCGGCCAGACCGATTCGAGGACGGTTCGGTCGGAGTGGAGCCATCATCCGGCCCCGCGACCGCCGTTACCTCGATTCGTGGGTGACCAACCGTTGGAGCCTCGCCGACCACGGTCACCGCGGCCGACAACGACAACTCCGGCAAGCATCACCGTCCTGCAAGCATCAACAACAAGGGAGGGAACCGAAAACCGGACTACATATTCCCGCCAGAGCGTTCAGTGCGTCGAATTCGCATGGAACACGCCACGACCGATTGGCTTATGGAATTAACCTTCCACACGGCGTCGCGATCGAGCCCACGAATTTCGAACACCTCCAACTCTGGAAGGTGGGTGAGTTCGACGGAGGGGTTCCTCCACACCGTCGAACCGACGTTATTAGACAAGGATCAAGACGAGGTGATCGCTAGGGAGTCGAAACGACTCCACCGGCGGGAGTGGCGGAGACCACGAGCATGTCACGAAAGTTTCCAATCCGGCACTACCCAATCCCTGCGCTGGCCGAACCAGAATCCTGTCTTGAATGAACTAGGCGCCGCTGGCGGTCGAGCTCCAAATGAGCTGACGGGTACCAACAAGCGACTCATCGTGACGCGAGCATCGCTCTCACAACCAACGCGATTATTCCGAGCTCGAATCCTGGGCTCAAGCAATGGCCGAGCTTTGCGGACAAGACTCGAGCTAAGGGGAGCAACACGATAACGAGACGCTCAACCCGAGGTCTTGCATCCGCGTCCCTGCTCTCTCAAAGTCGTCGAACCCCAGCAGGCTGGGGCTCCACGCGGACGCAGCGCGTTGAATTCCGTGTCACGCGGCGGCGTGAACGGTCCCCTCAGGCCACGGCGAAATGCCTAGACCGGGGAGAGAGAGCCCGCCGCAAGAGTCTTGATTAGCTCGCCCTGTTGGTCACTGATCGAAGGGAAGTCGAGCCAAGCAAACGTTGTCTTGCTCACTTCGCTTCGCCACGCGATTGACCTCCTCGAACGTCGTGATGCCTCGCATCACCTTGTCGATGCCGTCGCTGTAAAGCGTCGACATGCCATTCTTTACGGCGAAATTCCGCAGCTCGGTCGTGTTCGCGTTGGCGAAGATCAGCTCCCGCACTTTCGAGTTGATGACGAGGAGCTCGAAGATGCCGAGCCGGCCGCGGAAGCCGCTCTTCTGACAATGGTTGCAACCCTTCCCCTTCATGAAGGTCGCCTTAGCCGCTTGCTCCATCGTCAAGCCCGCCTCGAGGATCACACTCTCGCGGGGTGTGTACTTCGCCTTGCACTTGGTGCAGATCGTCCGAACCAGCCGCTGGGCGAGG
>JAGQPS010000175.1 GCA_020426595.1 Planctomycetales bacterium | reverse complement strand
TGTCGGGACGACTTCCGCGACTTCTCACTTCCCCACCGACCTCGACGAGGTAGGCGCCGAAGCCAAGTTCCTCGAGCGCCAGCGCGACACGATCGACGCCGTAACCCTTGGCGATGGCGCTCAAATCGATCGACAACTCGGGTAGCGTTTTCTTCAAGGCGGGCGGGTCGAGTCGAACCTCCAGATGGGAGTAGCCGATCCGTTGCTTCAGGGTCTCGATTTCCGCTTCGCTCGGTGCCGACGTGATCTCGCGATCGGGACCGAAGCTCCAACGATTCACCAGCGGACCGACCGTGATATCGAAGGCTCCTTCCGAAGCGCGAGCGATCTCTTGGGCCTTTTGAACGACGGTCGCCGTGGCGAGCGAAACGGGAAACCAATCCGAACCCGCGGACTGGTTGAACCGAGACACCTCGGAATCATCGCGATAGGTGGACATGGCCTGATTGACCGACTCCAACTCGTCGGTGATCCGACGAGCCACCGTTGCTTGATCGTTCACACCCGCTTCCGCTTGGGACGACCCGACGACCAAGACTTGGTAGGTCGTACCCATGGTCGGACCGGTGAACGTCCAAACGCCTTCGCTAGAGCTTGGCTGTGGGGAAGCGGAATCGGCGACTTGCGACGACGATTCCTGCGCCGCAGCTCCTGGGGCGAAAACCGATACCAGGGTGAGTAACGCGGTGAGACCCACCGCGGCGAGGCGAGGACGTGGGAACGAGGAGTCTCGGCGTCCGAGCTGAGTGGATTCCAACGAGCGCCGCGAAAAGTGGCTGCCGTTGGCAACGGAGGTTCGTGGAACTCGGTGGCCCAGGGAAACGCGAGACATGAATCACCTCAAACCGTGAACTAACAGGGGTGCCGCCTGATGTATCGTAAGCCCTAGCGTCCGACGCGTCTCCCGGTGTGGCAGGGAGCAAGAGGTCGTCCCGACCGAGGGAACGACTGGATCGATCGGGGTGAGCCAGGAACAAAAACAGGCCGCCGCTCCCGGTGGAGCGACGGCCTGTCGCGTAAGTCGAATTCCGCCCGAGTCCTTCGAGGCATCAACCGCCGAAGTCGTCGTAGGCGATGTTCTCGGGCTCGACACCCAGGTCATCGAGCAACTTGAACACCGCGGCGTTCATCATCGGCGGGCCGCAGATGTAATACTCGATATCCTCCGGCGCCGGATGATCCTTGAGATAGTGGTCATGGAGCACGTTGTGGATGAAACCAACGTAGCCATCCCAATTATCCTCGGGCAGCGGCTCGGAGAGCGCGATGTTGAACTTGAAGTTCGGGAACTGCTCCTCGATCGCGCGGAAATGCTCGACGTAGAACAGCTCTCGCTTGCTTCGGCCACCGTACCAGTAGCTCACTTTTCGGCCGGTCTTCAAGTTGCGGAACAACTCGAAGATGTGGCTTCGCAACGGAGCCATGCCGGCACCACCACCGATGTAGACCATTTCGGCGTCGGTGTCCTTGATGAAGAACTCACCGTAGGGACCCGAGATGGTGACCTTGTCGCCCGGCTTGAGCGAGAAGATGTAGCTGGACATCTTGCCTGGCGGCAGATCGGGTTGTCGCGGAGGGGGCGAGGCGACTCGGACGTTGAGCATGATGATGCCCTTCTCGCCCGGGTAGTTGGCCATCGAGTAAGCCCGCACGACCGGCTCCTCGACCTTCGAGACGAATTGCCAGACGTTGAACTTGTCCCAATCCGGATGGAACCGCTCTTGGATCACGAAGTCCTTGTAGTGGACGACGTGGGGAGGGCATTCGATCTGAATGTAGCCACCGGCGCGGAAGTCGACGTGCTCGCCTTCGGGCAACTCGAGCACGAGTTCCTTGATGAAGGTCGCGACGTTGTCGTTCGAGCGAACGGTACACTCCCACTTCTTCGTTTCGAAGACCTCGGGGGGAACCTCGATCTTCATGTCCTGCTTGACCGCGACTTGGCAGGAAAGCCGTTCGCCTTCCTTCGCCTGACGGTTGTTGATGTGGTTCTTCTCGGTGGCGAGGATGTCGCCGCCTCCCTCGAGAACCTTCACCTTGCATTGAGCGCAGGTACCGCCACCGCCGCACGCGCTGGACACGAAGATTCCCTCGGCCGCCAAGGCGCCCAGCAGCTTGCCGCCCGCCGGAACGTTGATTTCCTTCTGCTCGTTGATCAGGATCTTCACGTTCCCGCCGGAGACCAGAAACTTCTTGGCCACCAGAATGATGCTCACCAAGGCCACGACCACGACGATGAACATCGAGCCGCCGACCAAGATCTCTTGGATATTTTCCATTTCAGTGCACTTCCACCTATGAACGAAGCGCTCGCGAATCAAACACTACCGACGGGACTCAGATGCCTCCGAAGGCCATGAAGCCCAAGGCCATGAGTCCGACGGTGATAAAAGTGATACCCAAGCCTCGCAGGCCAGCGGGCACGTGACTGTATCGCATCTTCTCTCGCACGCCGGCCAATACGGCGATCGCCAGAGCCCAACCCACACCCGAGCCGACGCCAAACACGCAGCTCTCGGCGAAGGTGTACTCACGCTCGACCATGAACAGCGTTCCGGCGAGGATCGCGCAGTTCACCGTGATCAGCGGGAGAAAGATACCAAGCGTGTTGTAGAGAGCCGGCACGTACTTATCGAGGAACATCTCGAGGATCTGCACGCTCGCGGCGATCGTTCCGATGTAGCAGATGAAGCCCAGATAACTCAGGTCCAACGCCCCAAGGCTCGACGAACCCGTCCAGGACAACGCACCCGGCTTCAACACGAACGAAAACAACAAGTTGTTGATGGGGAGCGTGATCGCTTGCACGGCGATCACCGCCACGCCCAATCCCAAGGCGGTCTTCACGTTCTTGGACACCGCCAGGAACGTGCACATGCCGAGGAAGAAGGTGAGCGCCAAGTTCTCGACAAAGACGCTCCGGAGGAACAACAGCACGTAATCCATGGTTCTTACTCCGCCTCGACTTGTTCAGGCTTGAAGGACCTCAGCACCCAAATGAAGATGCCGATCAGGAAGAAGGCACTGGGGGGCAACAGCATCAAGCCGTTGGGTTCGTACCAACCTCCGTCCTTCACCGACTGCAGCACGGTGTAGCCGAGGATCTTGCCACTTCCGAACAACTCACGCACCAAGCCAACCGAGATCAAGATCACGCTGTAACCAAGTCCGTTGCCGAGGCCATCGATGAAGCTCGGTAGCGGCTTGTTTTGCATCGCGTAACCTTCGGCCCGACCCATCACGATGCAGTTGGTGATGATCAAGCCGACGAACACGCTCAGCTCCTTGCTGAGGCCGAACGCGAACGCCTTGATCATCTGATCGACGATGATCACCAAGCTGGCGATCACCGTCATCTGCACGATGATGCGGATGCTGTTGGGGATGCGATTGCGAATCAAGGCGATCGCCGCGCTCGAGCACGCCGTGACGGCGGTCACCGAGATCGACATCACGATCGCCTTGTCCAGACGAGTCGTGACCGCCAGGGCCGAGCAAATCCCGAGGATCTGCAAGGCGATGGGGTTGTTGTTGAAGACCGGATCAAGCAGGACCTGCTTGAGGGATTTCTTTTGACTCATGACTTACTGCGCCTCCTCGGTGGAAGACTCAGGAGCGACGGTGGTACTCGCCGAGGAATCGACACCGCGAACCTTTTCGATGTAGGCCTTGAAGCCGCGCTCACCAAACCAGAAGTCGACCATGTGTTCGACTCCCGCCGACGTGATCGAGGCACCCGAGAGCGCGTCGACTCCGTGTTCGTCACCCGGAGCGGCCCCTCCCTTCACGACTCGCAGTTCAACTTCACCCTGCTCGTTGTAGAGCGTCTTGCCTTCCCACTGAGCCTTCCAGGAGGGATTGTCGACTTCACCACCCAAGCCCGGCGTTTCACCGTGCTGGTAGTAAGTGATTCCCGCGACCGTGTTCAGGTCGGACTTGAGGGCGAGGAAGCCAAAGAGGGTCGACCAAAGGCCGTAACCGCGAATCGGAAAGACGTACTGTTCCACTTTCGTCGGGTCGCCCTCGGCCACGATCTGATAGACGACCGTGCGATTCTCGCGACCCTTCAACTTTGCGGGGTCGTCGCTTCCCAGGGCCAAACGCAACTCGTCATCCGAGCTCTTGGCGTCCTTAAGAGGCTCCAACTCATCCGGATTGACGTCGGCGAGTACCTCACCGGACCGCAAGTCGATCACGACGCGAACGACGCGATCCTTGAACGTTTGTCCGATTTCCTCGTCGGTCGTATCCTTCGTGGCCAAGCCAGCCGCCAAGAGAACGTTGCGTTGCCGGTCGAGCAATTTGTTGGCTTCTTGCATCGGCCGCAACGCCACGGCCGAACCGGAGACCAATGCGCCGCAAACGGCGCACAGGACGACGGCTACGAGAAACGTGTTAGCGATGCTGTCACGCTGCATTGTAGGCGAGCCTCCGCTTGATATTGGCTTGCATCACGAAGTAATCGATCAGCGGCGCGAAGATGTTGCCGAAGAGAATCGCCAGCATGATGCCTTCCGGAAACGCCGGATTGATGCAGCGAACCACGACGGTCATGAACCCGATTAGGGCTCCGTAAATCCACTTGCCCAGATTGGTCATCGAGGCGGAAACCGGGTCGGTCGCCATGAACACCGTGCCGAAAGCGAAACCACCGAGCACCAAGTGCCACTGCGGTCCCACCGCCAACATCGAGTTATCAGGGCTGTAGCCGGCCGCGAGGTTCAGCAGGCCGGAGAACGCGGTCATGCCAACCAAGCATCCAACCATGATTCGCCACGACCCGATGCCGGAGGCGATCAAGATGATGGCTCCGATCAAACAGGCGAGCGTCGAGGTCTCGCCCATCGAGCCATGCATGTCACCGAGAAACGCCTGCCACCACGTCAATCCGTTGGGGATCGCGTCGGCGATCGTATCGGTGCCGACCGTCACCTTGCCGGTCATGTCGACGAGCTCCGAAGTCTTCGCACCCGAGGCCAGGGCGCCCAAGGCGGTCGCTCCGCTGTATCCGTCGACTCCGGTCCAAACGTTGGTGCCGCTCATCTGACCGGCGTGGGCGAAGTACAGGAACGCCCGCGCGGTGAGAGCCGGGTTGAGGAAGTTCATGCCGGTGCCACCGAACACTTCCTTACCGATCACCACGCCGAAGATGATTCCCACCGCGACTTGCCACAGCGGAATTTGCGGCGGCAAGGTCAGTGGGAAGAGCATGCTCGTGACGAGAAAGCCTTCATTGATTTCGTGTCCACGAACGATCGCGAAGATCGCCTCGCAGAGACCGCCAGCCGCGAGACCGACGATGTAAACCGGGAAGAAGAACAGAGCCCCATGGAGCAAGCAAGCCAACGCACGAGACGGGTTCGCGAGATCCTGGGAGAACGTTCCAGCCGATCGATAATCCACGCCGAGCGTATCGAGCACCGCGTAACGCCAACCCTCGGGAGCATAGTTCTGCCCCGCGGCGGTCGCGGCGGTGTCCGCGGCTTGGATCACCAAGTTCGCTTGATGTCCGGTGTTGAACATCGCGAAGAAGATACAAGGGACCAAAGCCACGATCACCATGCTCATCATGCGCTTCAAGTCGAGCGCGTCGCGAACATGAGTCGATCCCTCGGCCACTTCGCCAGGGGTGTACAGGAACGTGTCCTGAGCCTCATAGAGAGGATAGAGCTTCTCAAGCTTTCCCCCTTTGGCGAACAGGGGGTGCATCTTATCGAGCCACTTGCGAATCATCGTGACCTCAACCCTCTTTCTCGATCTGAGTCAGATTCTCGCGCAGAATCGTCCCGTACTCGTACTTGCCAGGGCAGACGAACGTGCACAACGCCAAGTCTTCCTCATCAAGCTCCAAGCAACCCAGCAACTGGGCCTGTTCGGTGTCCTTGGTGATCAGACTGCGCAGCAACTGAGTCGGTAGCATGTCGAGCGGCATCACGCGTTCGTAGACGCCGATCGGCACCATGGCCCGCTTGCTTCCACCCGTGCTGGTCGACATCGCGAACAGCTTGCCGGGAGTCATCGCGGAGGCGAAGGCCTTCGTGATGCTGAAGCGGTTGAAGCCTGGTCCCTGCCAACCGAGGAACTCACGCTGGTTGCCTTCCTCAAGCACCGTGACCTGCAGCGAGTAACGACCGAGATAGCCAGCCGGATCGACCGACTTGCGGCCACCCAGAACCGACCCGGAAATCACTCGTGCGTTGTCCGAGTTGAACTCGCCACTCACCAATTCGCTGAGCTTCGCGCCGACTCGCGTGCGGAGCAGTCGCGGTTTGGAGACCAGCGGACCGGCGAGACTGATGACCCGCTCGGTGCTCAATTGACCGGTCAACGCGAGGTCGCCCATCGCGATCAAATCTTGATAATTGAGATGCCAAACCGTCTTCTTCGGACCGACCGGATCGAGGAAGTGGATGTGAGTCCCAGGGAGTCCGGCCGGATGCGGGCCGGCGAACTCTTCCACTTGGACTCCGTTGACTCCCTCGCCCGGAACCTTGGCTCCCGCCTTCGCACAGACGTAAACCTTGCCCGAGGTGAGCTTGGTGAGCAGCTTGAGCCCCGCGAGGAACGAATCACGCTTCTCGGCGATGATCGGTTCCGGGTCGGCCGCCAACGGGCGAGTGTCGATCGCCGTGACGAAGATGCTGTGAGGCTGGGCGTCGATGGCCGGCACACGGCTCCATGGACGAGTCCGAAACGAAGTCCAAGCTCCACTGGAAACCAGCAAGGAGACGACTTCGTCTCGCGAAATCGTATCGAGCCGGTTGAGGTCGTAGCTCGGGAACGTCTCGGCCGCGTCCCCCTCGAGGCGAACGATGACCGACAGAAACCGACGCTTCTCGCCTCGGTTCACGGCCACGACTTCGCCCGCGCCCGGGGAGGTAAAGAGAACGCCAGGCGCTTTCTTGTCCTCGAACAGAGGCTGACCGAGTTTGACTCGATCCCCCTCCTTGACCAGCATCGTTGGCTTCATCCCGACGTAGTCATCGGCGATCAGAGCCACTTCGGTCACTTGTTTGCCGCCGTCCACTTCGGACGAAGGTCGACCGGAGATCGGAATATCCAAGCCGCGCCGAATCTTCATGGTCGGATTCTCAGTGCCATCGGGAAACTTATGGCTGTGTCATGGAGCGATCCCGTTTCGCTCCCGCCTACGCGTCGATCGTCTTACCGATCCCCCGCATCGCCACCATCCGTCGTATCCACCGCCGATTTCGCGCCCTCGACGCATCCACCGACAACCGGTCGATCGACCCAGCGACGACGCGGCAATATCTCTGAACCGCCCCAACATCGGTCGCTCGACTGGGAGCCTGTGATTTTTTTCACAGGTGAGCAACAGAAAAAATGCGTCGTGATGCGACGCAATCCTTCTTCCACAGTCTTACCGAACGATCCGGATTGGCGACCGCCTTCCGTTTCGCTCCCTAACCGACCTGACGGTCACGAACCAACTTTCGAGACGCTCGCGGTCCCCCGCACGTCTCCATCGTCACGCTCCTGGCCATGGCCAGACTCCTGACCAATTCACTCTTCCACCCGCTCGGACCCATCGCCCGCTCAGATTCAACGCCCGTCACACCCAAGGGATGTGACTCGCCGTCAAAACCGCCGTGCCGTGTCAACGAGTCATGTCGCCAAACGCCCGATGACAACAGTGGTTGATGCCGTCAAACGCCCAAGGCGGACTTTTGTCACGACCGATCGCCGAGACTCGCGACGGAGCTCGGACAATCTGAACAGCCAAGTCGCTAGGTGGAACCGACACCCGCAGCGCAGGATGCCTGTGATCTCGGCCAGAATAAGTCTCCGATAGTAACGAAAACTAGGGCGTGAACAAGCCGACCTAGTCTCAGTTTTCCGACAGCCTTCGCGACTTGGGGCCAGTGACGGAACACGGGCGAAGAGCGTTGCACCGGAGTGAGCACCTACGGACCGTAAACCAGCGTCTAACGACGTGGTTTCAGCCAAGGGCATCGGCACAAGGCACCGGGCTCTTCTGCTCAGCCGAGCGAATGTGTTAGAACGCACGGGATTCCCGCCGCCTCCGAGCCACGGTTGCCCCCACCCGACCCTCGCAAGGCTCACGCCTTGGGGGTTGTTCGACGCCATGGAGCTAGGGCGGGTCCGTTTCAACGGGATCGCACTGAGACTGGCAATCGACCCCTTAGATTACTTATGGAGCGATTCGATGGCTGAACCGGCCGCCGTGGACCTGACTTGCTGCCAGATTCGACGTCAACGGCTGCTCGACGTCATGCAAGCCGAGGGGTGGACTCGAGTCATTTTGACCTCCTACCAAGCCGTGCAATGGATCTCGGGCGCCCGTTTCGCGACTCCGTTCCGACCGATCTGTTCGCTCGAGGCCTCCGGCGAACTTGTCTTGGTGGCTCCCCACAAGGTCCCCGACTCCCACGCGGCCGATACCGCCGTGGCGTACCCCGCCAAGTGGCTCTCCACCATGCGTAGCGAGCAAACCGCCGCGGCCGTGGAACAATGGCTGGCGACCACGGGAAACAGCGTTTGCGCGGGCAAGATCGCCATTGAGTTTGGCGATGCCCCGATGGAATTGACTCGGCGGCTCGGCAACGTCGAGTTGCACGATGTCGATCCGGCGATGTTCGCGCTACGCCGGCGCAAGGAGGCGGACGAACTGCGTCTCCTGCGGACCGCGATCGCCGGCACCGAGAAGATGTACCGAGTCGCCCGCGAGCTCATCCGCCCTGGGCTCACCGAGATCGAGCTGTTCAATCATCTGCAAACCGCGGCGGTCGAAGTCTTCGATGAGCCGCTTACGGGAACCGGCAACGACTACCGCTGCAATGCTCGGGGTGGCATGCCGCGAGGCGACGGGCACGCTGCCCAGGCCGGCGAGCTATGGATACTTGACCTCGGGCCGGCCTATCGAGGCTACTTCGCCGACAACGCGCGAACGATCGCGGTCACGGAACCGACCGAAGATCAATTAACAGCGTGGACTCAAATCATGCAGGTCTTCGCACACGTCGAAGCAACGGCGCGACCGGGCAAGAGCTGCCGGGAACTCTTCGATGAAGTGCAGGCGATGCTCGATCAGTCGCCGGTCGGAGTCTTCAATCATCACCTGGGACATGGCATCGGACTCCATCCGCACGAGGCACCGCATCTGAATCCGCATTGGGATGACACGTTCGAGGTTGGCGACGTGTTTACCGCCGAGCCAGGGCTCTACGACGCGGATCGCCTCCGACACGGCATGCGGCTCGAGAACGATTACTTGATCACGAAGACGGGTGTTGAACTGTTGACTCCGTTCCCCTTGGAGCTCAA
This sequence comes from Planctomycetales bacterium, assembly GCA_020426595.1. Lineage (GTDB taxonomy): Bacteria > Planctomycetota > Planctomycetia > Pirellulales > Pirellulaceae > UBA11682. The sequence continues at coordinate 1,085 of JAGQPS010000175.1, read as the reverse complement.
GTAGTCACTCGGATCGCGTACCGAGTCTAGTTCCACTCCGGATCGTCCGGCAGTCGCTCATGATCGTGTCGCTCCAACACGACACGTTTACCGATGCCGTCGACCACCTTGCGCCAAAGCCACTCGGGGTCGGTGAGCACGTTCGCCAATTGAGCGTCGGCGATGAACCAAGAGCCTTCTTCCAGCTCACCTTCCAATTGCCCGGCTCCCCAACCGGCGCACCCTGCGAAGACTCGCAGTGGAGCCGAGGGATTGGCCAGTAGTTTCTCGAGGTCGGCTGGTTCGTAGGTGATGAAGAGTCCCGGGATCACCTCGCCATTGCCCCATTGGTTGCTCGTGTGCAAGGCCACCAAGCGAGCCTCGACTGGGCCGCCGACGAACAAGTGCCCCTCGGCCGTCGTCGCATGTCCCGTGACTTGCTTCCACAAGTCGCTGAGACTGAGGGTGGAAGGACGATTGAGCACGATCCCCAACGCGCCTTGATCGCTGTGCTCGAGAATCAACACGACGCTCTGCCGAAAATTCTCATCGGCCAGCTGAGGCACCGCGACCAACAGTTTTCCGGTGAGACTATCCATGGAAGTGCCTTCTGGGGAATGCGGGCCAACCGAGCCTAGGAACTCTTTAGGGCCCGTATGCACGAGCGATTGGAACCGTGCGCGAGACTTCGGAATCGTGCTTGTGGCGTCGGAACAATGCGCGACTCGTGACGGAACGACTTCCGATTATCATGCCGCGAGAGGCAGGCTCCTAGGTGGGCATCGTCGAGGCAATGAGGAATCGGAAACGTTTCGCCGAGCGAGCACCGCTGAGTATTTCGTCTCGCCCCGCGGCAATCAACCGCCACGCGACTCGGCGATCGATCGTGGCCTTGCCGTGGTAACCGGCCTCGGATCCACACGCGCCCCCAAGATTCACACGAAGATGTGGGGAGTGGCGGCCCGACAGGATCGACCCGAGTTTCACGCGTCGCCGCGGATACAGATGTCGGTCACTTTGGTAGCGCAGCCCGCGGCGGGCGGAGTCCAGACGCAACCCGCCCACGACCAGCCGACGCCAAAACCAATCAGCACGCTGGCTTGATC
>JAGQPS010000174.1:4918-10403 GCA_020426595.1 Planctomycetales bacterium | reverse complement strand
AAACGTTGCAAAACCAAGGGAAACCCGCGAAGCACGACGGGCTGTTGATGTAATCAGACGCGCCGCATCGTGCGGCCGTGAGACGCCAAGAAACGAAAACAGGGGTTGGCCCATGCCAACCCCTGTTCGCTTATGTTCAACGTCACTTCGATCTTGGCCCAACGGCCTCAAAGTGATTCGCGCTCGAGGAAGACCTTACTCTTCCTTCTTGATTCCGTCGATGGAACCCGCTTGCAGCAGATCGCCCCAGGTGTCGCCGCTCGGGCTTTCCTTGGTCTCGACCTCTTTCAGGACCTCGAGGAACGCTTCCTTCATCACCTCCTCGAAGGCGGCCTTCTCGGCGTCGCCCTTATCCTTCGCGGCCTCATAGGCCTCGGTCATGCCCATGCCGTCGTAGCTCAAGGCGTCGATGCCGTCTTGGAAGGCCTTACCGAAGTCATTGCGCTCGGTCTTGGGCTCACCCTTGACGTGACAAGCGTTGCACGAGACCGACTTGAACTCGTACTTCTCTTGCAAGGCGTTCTTGAAGACTCCGTGGGCGGGAGCCTGGCTGACGAATGCCGCCAAACCGGCGACGACCAAAAATCCACACGCGATCCGAGTCATTCACGCTCTCCCTTGTTTGCTTGCGGGCACCGCGGATTCCAGAGCCGCGGATTCCAAGGCCGCTCAATCAAAAGTGCATCCCGCGAAGCGGACAACAACACCCACCTTAGTCGGTCGCCGTGCGAGGTGAAAGCCCTACGAGCTTCGCCGATATCCTAAAGACGAAAGCGCGGCAATCAAGCTTTCCTCGCCAGACATGACGTGAAAGCAACACACCCTCCGGCGGTCCGTTTGTCAGGGACCGAGGGGCGCTTGGAAGGGAAGATCCTGGGGCGTCTAGCAGACGTTCGCAACCGCGCGAGTGGACCTGTCGCCTGGCCGTTTTGGTCAGCGTTTCGTACCCATCCCATGCGCGGTCAGCCGCGGCAGAAACCGCTCACCCCCATGGGGATGCTCAAGACCGTTAACGGCGATTTCGTGCGATGCGAACCACAAGCGCGCGTCAATCGGACACGCTTTGCCCGCGTTCCCAATCGGCGGCGACTTCTTGGAGCTCGGCCAGGGTGGCCAAATATTGATCGGCTCGGAGCAATGCTTGCTCCACCGCACTGGTCCGCTCGTCGCTCATCCCCTGCCCGGCGAGAAACCGGGACGTGCAATGAGGACACTCCACGGGATGCCCCAAGTGACGGGCGGCGATTTCCAGCCTACGGCCACAAGTCGGACACGGATTCACGTAGAAATTTGTCTGGCCCATGATAAATCGGTATCTCCTACTACCGAGAGACAACGTATGCCCGGACTGGGTTCGTGCCTTCCCTGCACCTTCGAACGGTCGGACGAATCGTCGAGTGAGACGAGATCGTCTCGCTTCATGGACTCGATTCAAGGCCGGTGGGCTCCTCAATTCGCTCCGCCAAACCGACGCCAAACGCCAGTCTCGTGGCCCCGCGCGAATGGGAACGCACTCGTCCTTCCCACCTTCGACACAACTGCCTGACCCTCGCAGTTGGTTCCAACCCATCACGGTCGGTTGTCCGCTGACAAGGCTCGGAGTATAGCGAGTCGGATCCTTGAAGGCAAAATGATCGCCTCAAAAAGCGGTTTATCGGCCCTGTATTTTGCGCAAGTCAATTGCCCCATTCCCCCATGTCTCGTGGAGGGCCGTATCTGGGGCTTTCCTAGAAATCCGAACCTCGGTCGTTTACGTAGGCCTCGCAGCGGTTCAAAATAGCGACCTCACTGAGCAGCCAAAGTCGTGGTTGCTCGTGACGGAGTGAACTTGGGGCGATCTCGGGGGACACTCGGTCGGTCCGAATCCTGGGACTTCCCAGGGGCGCGGTTCTTCCCGAGTCGTTGGGGCGTTCTCCTATTCCAGCGGGGCCACCGACCCCTTTATCCGTTCTTGTGGGCCTCGATCCCGGAATTCCGGGAACGAAGCACAAGCCGATCGTCGCGCCCAAAGACGGGCCAGTGCCGGGCATCGGCCCTTGTGATGTTCGGCCGGCTGTGATGTTCGATCCGCTGTGATGTTCGACTGGCCGTGATGATCGACTGGCTGGGGGCGTGGCACTCGAACGAAGCGCATCCGAGTTGGCCGGGTGGTGCACTGTTACTCAAGAGAGGTGGGAAGCGTGGAAGGCTCGGTTTTACGAGACACCCGTCGCATCATTGGGGTCCTGTCTTGGCTGCTGGTGGGAGCCATTCTGAATCCACTTGCCTCGGTCGCAGCGCAGTCGTCGGTGGACGAGGAGCCGAGCATCTATGTGCAGTCGATCAGTCCGGTCGGCATGCGCAGTTATGTTCGCGGTCGGTGGGGATCGGTCCGAGCCGTGGTGTTCAACCCGACCAATGGCGATCGCGAGGTCAAGATCACCGGCTACATCGACGGCTACGAACATCAACAGTATGGCCGCATCGTCGAAGTTCCGGCTCGCACGCGCATCATCGCCTGGTTTCCTTTTTACATTCCCGAGAAGGAAGTCGAACAAGCGCCCGACATCGATCCCTACGCCAACAATGAACCCACGCCGGCCGGCGACGGCAGGCCTCCGTTTCAGCGCCCGACGCTCGACTATGTCGATCTCATGTGCTGGGCGACCGACATCACCGATGGCCAGTCGATTCCCCTGCCCGCGACCGAAAACGAGCCGCGGTTCGTCGTACCCATCAACTTCGGACATCCGGAACCGATGCTCGGGGTGCTTGGCGACGTCATGCCCAATCGCTTCGCTCCGGACATCACTCTCGAGCTCGAGGCGATCAAGGCGTCACGCACCACCTATGGTCGGACATTTCGCACGTTCCAGTTCTTGCCGTACGAGTTTCCCGTCGACGCGACCGTGCTCGAGGCGTTCGACCAGATCGCGATCATGGGGCCTGGGCTCGTCGCTGATTCGCAATCGACCGAAGCCTTGCGCGCCTGGGTACAGCGAGGCGGTAGGCTCTGGATCATGCTCGAACACGTCGACCATGACTGGTTGAGGAGTCTTCTGGCCGACGTCGCGGTGATTGAACCCGTGGGAGTGACCACGCTCGAGCAGGTGCGGTGGCACTATGAATTGCCGGGCGACGTGCCGGACGAGGTGCGCGATTACGAGGAGCCGATCGAATTCCATCGCTTGCTAACCACCGGACTGACGACGGAGTGGACGGTTGATGGTTGGCCAGCGGTCTCGACTCTGGATTGGGGGCGTGGGTCGATCCTGTTTACCTCGATTGGTTCTCGTTCACTGATGTTTCCCGCGAACCAAAACGACTTCGGCATTCCACCACCGCGGGTCGAAGGAGGCGCATCCTCGTTCGCCGACTATTCGTCGCCCTACAAACTCGAGGATTTCCTCTCCAAGACCTCGTTCGCGACGTTCGTGAGAGAGAACAAACCGCTGGTTCCCAACCAAGAAGCGGCGGCGGAGTATGTGCGGGCCCAGCTGGCGTACAGCGCGCCACGCCGCGGCACGATCGTGCTGCTCCTGCTCACCTTCTGCGCGGGCCTCGGGATGGCCGGCTATGCTCTGGCTCGCCAAGAAAAGCTCCGCTTGATGCTCGTGGTGGGGCCCATCCTGAGCCTTTGTTTCGCGGCGGTCTTCGCCGTGATCGGGTTCACGTCACGGGAAGCGACCGGAGACGTGGTCGGCGAGTTGCAGTTGGTACAAGGCCGCGACGGTTCGACCGGAATCGACATCGAGGCGACCGGCCGAGTGTTTGTCACGAACTCCTTGGGACGCGAGGTTGATTCGCGGGAAGCTGGTACGACTCGGTTTCAGCGGGCCGATTCGGACGTCCGGTTATGGGAGCAAAGTTGGGTGGACTTCGACCACTGGCGGATGGACGATCTAGCGCCGCCGGTCGGCACCTTGAGTCTCATGCGGTACCAGTCCGATCTGATGACTCGTCCGCTCACCATCCAAGCGACGTTCGACGAGGAGGGGCTCGTGGGACGATTCGATTGGGAAGGGCTTGAGGGAGCCAGCGATGCGCTGATCCGAGGTGAAGTCCTGGCGAGCCATGTGAGCCTTGCGGAAGATGGCACGTTTCGCGTGTCGGCCGATCAAGAGTTGAATCCTGGGCAGTATGTCATCGGCGCGACGCTCAGCGATGAGCAGCAGCGTCGTCAGAAGTTCCTCCGACAGTTCTTCGTGACCGATCGCGACGCGCCTCCCGAGCCCATGTTCTATGTGTGGGGGAACCTGAGAAATCCCAGGGTGGACTACGAAGGCATCGACAGCCGCAATGGTGCCGCTCTGCATATGGCTCCGCTGCGATTCGTATCGCCACCCGCGAACACGCCGGTGCGAGTCCCCCAGAGTTTGCTGCGGATCCGCTCGCTGCAGAATCTGACGAATCGCGAGGGTTCAACGGCCTACGCGTGGTCCAGCGACGAATGGAGTCAAATGAATGCTCCGGCCGAGAAGGTATCAACGCACTTCATTTCGGTGAAGTTGCCGCCCGCGTTGCTCCCCCTGCGGCTCGATAAAATCGACGTCTCCCTTGAGATCGAGGCGAACGACCTCAGCGTGACGCTGCTGGGCGTGGAGGATGGCGCGACCTTTGAACTCGTCTCCGAAACGTCTCCTCGAGGCACGATACGACTCTCGATCGAGGATCCCCGAGCGCTGCGGGTTTCCGCCGACGGCGAGTGGCTTTTGGGGCTGGAAGTCGGCCGACTTCCAGAGACCAAGATGGGCACGACTTGGCAAGTGCGGGATTTCAAGATCGACGTGCGCGGAACCCATGCCGCGGTTGTCGACGAGTCGCAGTGAGGCGACCGAGATAAAGAGGGACGGAGCAACCGTCCCAACACTTCCCACAACCTATCTCCGAGAATCTCGGAAACCGTTTGGCGAGGAATCGCATGAGTAGCGAGCCGGTGATCGACATCATTGATTTGACGAAACGCTATGGCGAATTCGTCGCTTTGAACAACCTTACGCTCAGCGTGTCGCGCGGGCAGATCTTGGGATTGATCGGTCCCAACGGAGCCGGCAAGACGACCACGATCAAGATCTTGGTCGGTCTGTCCAAGCCCACGAGCGGCAAGGCGCTAATCGCGGGCCACGACTGCACCAACGACACGCGTCGCATCAAACGTCTCGTGGGGTACATGCCCGACCGTTTCGGTTCGTACGAGAACATGCGAGTGCATGAGTATCTCGACTTCTTTGGCGCGGCCTTTGGAGTCGGGCTCAAGCGACGCCGAGTCCGCATCGACGAGGTGCTTGAGATCACCGATGCGACCTACATGCGCGATCGCTATGTCGAAAGTCTCAGTCACGGCATGCAGCAACGAGTCGGCATCGCCCGGACGCTGCTACACGATCCCGACGTGTTGATCTTCGATGAACCAGCCAACGGGCTCGATCCCAAGGCTCGCGTCGAAATGCGGGAGTTGCTGCTGAAACTCGCCGACATGGGCAAGACGTTGATCGTCACGAGCCAC
>JAGQPS010000174.1:0-4642 GCA_020426595.1 Planctomycetales bacterium | reverse complement strand
CTGGTGGCCGCGGGGATTCGCTTCAGTCAGTTCCGCGAGATTCCAACCGATCTGGAGGACGCGTACTTGTCGGTCACCGAGACGGGCGCGGTCGCCGACGCGAAGCGGAGTCTGGCTCATGGCTGATCGCGTATTCAACCCCATTGTTGGGCGTGAGTTGATCGGGCTCGTGAGTTCGCGCCGATCGTTGCTCGTCCAGGTCTCGCTGGCTTGCGTTTTCATGCTGCTGGCCATCATCCGCTGGCCGTCCGATGCGATGGTCGATGTGAACGGCGGCCGTGCGCTGGAGGTCTTCCGAGTCTTTGGGTATGGCTTGCTGATCGCGTTACTGTTGTTTGTTCCCGCGTTCCCGGCGGCCTCGATCGTGAAGGAAAGAAACAAGGGAACGTTGGCACTGCTCTTCAACTCGCCGATGTCGCCCTGGTCGATTTACTTTGGGAAGTTCACCGGCGTCTTCGTGTACGTCGCTCTGCTGCTCGGGTTGAGCGTGCCATCGGTGACCGCCATTTACGCGCTCGGTGGCATCGACTTGTGGCAGCATGTCGCGATGTTGTACGTCGTGTTGTTGTTGATGCTGGCTCAGTATGTCGCCGTGGGACTGTGGGTCAGTTCGCGTAGCGGCACACCCGACTCGGCCATGCGGCTCAGCTACCTAGCCATCTCGGCGTTGGCGGCGGTGACCGTCGTGCCCAATTTTCTTTACTTTGGCTCCCCTGGGCTCGCCGCCGTCATCTGTGAGTGGCTTCGGTGTGTCTCGCCCGTGTCGGCCGTCATGGAGATCATGGGGCATGGCGGAGTCGGTTCGCGAGGGCTTGGGCAGGAAGAGTCGGTCGTGTTGCGATTCTGCGGCCTGAGCCTCGCGTTGACGATCGGTTTCGCGATCGCCACGATCCTGCGACTCAACTACCGCATCTTCGATCGCTCGCGGTCCCAGGGAATCATCACCAACGAACTCTCCAGCGGAGCCCAAATCGCTCGCGGCGTCTTCTATCTGGTCGATCCCCAACGGCGCAAATCGGGGATTCGGTGGATGAATCCGGTGTTCATCAAGGAATTCCGGACTCGTCGCTTTGGCCGCATGCATTGGATCTTGCGACTCATCGCCGTTTGCGCCATCGCCAGCATCGGTATGACCTTCGTGGCGATGCAGCAGAGCCAAGTGTGGGGCGCGCGCGAGGTCGGCGGCATCCTCGTGATGCTGCAAGTCCTGTTGATCTTGTTGCTCGTCCCCAGCACGACGGCCGGCGTGATCGCCGCCGAGCGAGAAAGCGGTGGCTGGACGCTGCTTCAGATGACTCCGACCAGCGCCGTGCGTATCGTCTTTGGAAAGCTGATGGCCGCGTTCGTGACGGTCGGCATCGTATTGCTGGGCACGCTGCCTGGCTATATCGCGCTGGCCTGGGTGGCTCCCGAGATCAAAAGCGAGGTCCCCGGAGTCTTGATTAGCTTGGGCTGCACGGCGTTCTTCGCTGTCGCGTTGAGTGCCTTCGTGAGCAGCTTGTTCACGCGGACGGCGGCCGCGACGGCGACCGCCTACGGAGTTCTCATCCTGCTCTTCTTGGGAACGCTGCTCGTTTGGCTTGGACGCGACGCGCCGTTCGGGTACGGCACGGTCAAGTCGGCTCTGATGATCAACCCCGTGGCGGGTGCCTTAAGCGAAATGCAGACGCGCGGCTTCGAAAACTACGATCTCGTGCCGCTCAACTGGATCATCAGTTTCTTCCTAGGTCTGTTTTGCTTGGTCGGGCTCGGCTGGCGCGTGTACCGCATCAATCGCCCTTCCTGATGTCATCGTGCTTGGGGCGGCGCGATCGTTACCGAGTTCGGTCGCGCCTCACCGAGCTGGCGCGCGTCACTCGGTCGCCTCACTCCGTCGCCTCGCCTTGAGGCGGATCGAGCCGCGGAGGCTCCGTTACGCTCGCCCGTAGCGAGCCGTCGGCTACCTGGATACGGAGTGGCTGTCCGATCGGCACTTGGGCCAAGTCGCCCAAAGGTCGCGTGCCGCTGTCGGTTTCGCGCGAGACAATCGCGTAGCCGCGGGCAAGCACCGCATAAGGGCTCACCGCTCCAAGCTTTTCGCGCAGTAGGAGGACTTGTTGCGCGAGTCGTTTGAGTTGGCTATCGCTGGCGAGTTCGAGTCGTCGTTCGACTCCATCAAGCTGCTGACTCAACATTCGCAAGCGATCGAGCGGGCGCAGCAGAACGGGGCGCGTCGCAAGGAGCTCGAGTCGCTGTCGCGCCTCGTCGGCTCGCGACATCAACCGCTCCGAGAGCGTTTGTCGACAACGCACCAGACTTCTTGTGAGCTCATCGATCGAGGGAACGATACGCTCGGCCGCTTCACTCGGCGTGGCGGCTCGCAAGTCGGCGGCGAGATCGGTCAGGCAGACATCGATCTCATGCCCGACCGCGGAGACGGTTGGAATCGCGCTCGCGCGCACGGCCCGCACCACCGCCTCCTCGTTGAAGCACCAGAGATCCTCGAGGCTGCCGCCTCCGCGCCCCACGACCAACAGATCGGGTCGGTCGTCCCCTCGCAGTTGATTCGCGGCTTCGATGCCTCGGACCAAATCCCCGGCCGCGGCCGCTCCTTGTACCTTGGCTGGAATGACGAGTACCGAGGCCAGGGGCCAACGTCGACCGACGATCCGCAGAAAGTCGCGGATGGCGGCCCCCGAGGGGCTCGTGACAAATGCGATGCGGCGTGGGAATCGCGGCAGGGGGCGTTTGAGACGCTCGTCGAACAATCCTTCGGCGCTGAGTTGTTCGAATCTTTGCCGGAAGGCGAGCTCCAGCGCGCCAATGCCCCGTGGAACCAACTCGCGAATGATGAGCTGGTAATTGCCTTGCGGCGGATAGACGTCGATGTCGCCTCGGGCGATCACCTCTTGCCCATCCTCGATTTCAAAGGGGATCCGTGACGCGATACCGCGCCAGGCGACCGCCTTGATGACCGCCCCCTCGTCCTTCAGCGACAGGTAGATATGCCCCGAGCGAGGCCGAGAGAGTCCCGAGACTTGGCCAGCGACCCACACGCCGCGAAACGTCTCTTGCAGCAGTCCTTGGATCGCCAATGTCAGGTTGGTGACCGATATCGGTTCCCGCGCATCACCCCAACTCATGCCTTACCTTCCGGCTGCTCGCCCTCGTCCCACTTCCCACCAAGCGGCTCACGCCGCATCGGTTTGATCGCTCTGCTTGGCCTTGCGCTGGGAATAAGCCAACGAAAGTGGTGGAGGCGTGGAGTGATTCACGTCGCTCCTGCGTCGCCGACGTGAAAAACCGAGCTCCCCTTCCCGACGATCGCCCGCGGCCGCCCAAGTTTCCGCTTCGACCGTTAACCGATTGAGACGCCGTTCCACGTCGAGGCGAGCGGTTTCCAAGGCGTCTCGGCCCAGGCGGGGCGCGATGAAGACTCGATCGCCCATGATGCCCCGCGCCCGCGAGAAGGGACGAGGCACGGCGAACGCGTCCCAGGTGTTGAATCGCCAAGGACGGTCGTACCCGAATCCGACCGGGATGATCGGCAATCCCAAGCGACTAGCGAGGTAGATCGGACCCATCGCCAGCTGCCGTCGAGGTCCTTGGGGACCGTCGGGCGTGATCGTCAGGCTCGCTTCCTTACTGATCCGCTTGAGCTCGCGAATCGCTTGGCTCCCGCCGCGTGTGGACGAGCCGCGCACGACTCGAAACCGCAAGGCCTCGGCGGCGTGAATGAGCCAATCGGCGTCCCGATGTTGGCTGACGAGCATCGCGATGTCGTAGTTGCCCCAGCACGCGATCGGAAAGGTGATGTACTCGTGCCAAAAGACATAGATGCCGAGGCCTCGGAATTCCGGCAGCGAGGGATCGACGGAGCGATCGTAATGAGTCACGCGAACGTCCAGGGTGCCCAATAGTCGGCGCAGGCCCAGCGCCAAACCATAGCCGCCCCAGCGGCGTATCAGGGGATCCCAACGCTTTTGCTCCATCGTCCTCTCGATCCTCCCTCAGGCTCCATCCGATCCCTGCGGCTCGGTTCGCACCGAGCCACTTCGCGACTCCGTTCTACCACATGGCCGTCCCACGGAGTGCTACCAAACATTCTCCGGCCACTCACCGCGAAAGACCTCGGTCGCCGGGCCGGTCATGTAGACAAATCCATCGGACTCATTCCATTCGAGCTCCAAATCACCGCCGCGCAAATGAATCGTGACTCGGCGCTCGCAGCGTCCGGTCAAGATGCCCGCCACGCAGACAGCGCTCGCGCCCGTACCGCAAGCAAGTGTCTCGCCCGAACCACGTTCCCAAGTTCGCTGCACCAACTCGGTTGGATTCAACACTTCCACGAACTCGACGTTAACGCGAGCCGGAAACGCCTCATGTTTCTCGATGAGAGGCCCGATGCCCAGCACCAGCTCATCGGTCGCCTCGGGCACGAAGATGACGCAATGCGGATTCCCCATCGAAACGCACGTGGCCGCGAAGGTTTGCCCACCCACAGTCAAAGGAGCCTCGACCGCGCGTGGACCAGCCAGCGTCGTGGGGATTCGATCGGATTCAAGGATCGGCGCGCCCATGTTGACCCGAACTCGCTCGACCTTGCCATCGATCGGCTCGACGTCGAGCGTGAGGACCCCCGCGCCCGTTTCGATCCGGAGGC
>JAGQPS010000173.1 GCA_020426595.1 Planctomycetales bacterium | reverse complement strand
CCGCCATCAAGCTCGAGGACGTTGAATGTCGCAAGCAGCTCGGCGGCGTGATCAAGTCGATGCATCGCAAAGCGGCTTGATGCTGATCTTCGGTCGCTGCGTCGTCGACTGCGATTCTGCGCTCGCGATATGCGCCGACTGTGAAAATCAGGCGGTCGCCGTCCGCTCCAGCCCCCTATCACGGCCTCTCGCCGCAGGCGAACGATGGTTCGAGGTCAGTTTTCAACCGTCGACTTGCCACTTCGGCCCTGGATTCCGCCGTTCGAAACCGTGTTCAGTCGTTTTGTACCGCGCGACCGCGCGCACTCCGACCGTGGATTCTGCCGGTCGAAACCACGTTCAGTCGTTTTGTACCGCGCGATCACGGCCAGTGGCATCGTCGACCTTTACGTGTTGCGATGCATCGCAAAGCGGCGTGAGGCTGGTCGTTGATCAGTCCTTAGTTGGTCGAATTTCTGCGTTCGCGGTACGCGCCGACTGTGAAGCTCAGCCCGGTCCCGTACTCCGCAACCCTCTATCACGGCCTCCCGCCGCACTCAATCGAAAGTGCGCACTCAGTTTCCAATTGGAGTCGTGTTGTTCCGACTCTTGATTCCGCCGTTCGAAACCGTGTTCAGTCGTTTTGTACCGCGCGAGTTACCTCAATTCGAGCCGTGAGATTCAACTCGTAATAGGAACAAACTTCCTCGCAAGCCTGCAGGCGTGTCCCAAACTGCCGCTCCCACAGGACCGACCTCCTCAGTCAAGTCGGCGGAGCTAGGCCATTGATCGCGATTCTCCCACCATGTCTGCTGCGCATTGCCCAGAAATGACCTCTCGACTGTTGTAGGTTGCTGATCGTGAATTTGCTTCCAAACTTCAAAGCGACTGTCGGAACCCGGGCCGATCCACTTGTAGAGCGGCCACTTGATGCATTCCTCGGCTCTGCAGAAAAAGAGCAGGGACGGGTTTTCGCCATTTCCCGTTCGCCTGAGGTGTTCCACGACGGAGCCGAACTCTTCGTCAAACTCTATCCCTGATGCGATGTCATGAGTCACGGCGAGTGATGACTCGACGGACTCGAACGAGCTGAACAGTATCAGCCTTTGATCGCTGCATGCCAGCGCTAGGCGAGGGACGAAAATACCTCCACGGTCGTCGATGCCGAGTTCCTCTTCGCGCTCGCGAACTTGGTCGACCAACGCTTGGTGAGCCTGTGCATTTTGTATCCACCACTCGTGGCCATCAGTAGTCTTCGGTTCAAAGGCTTGTCCAGGTGGGAACATGCCGGCGATCATTGCCCAAGCGTCCGGCTCCATCCCCTCGACGATTCCGACACCGAGTGAGAAATTGTTGAACCACGATCGTCGACTAGGTTGAGTGCTACCGAACACGAAGCACTCGCCGGAAAAGATCTCCTCCGCTCGATCACGCAGTATCAGTGCCAAAATAAGAGGAGGGGCGGTTCTGACAACGAGCGATCTGAACTCGTCGGAAGTCATCAGCTCTTCTGCCACAAGCAATTGCTCGGTCTCCGACAGCGACCGTACCAGCGCCGGCAGGTCGCTGCGCACGATCAGGGCGTAGCCGACTCCGATCGGACAGTGCGGTACTACCATACGGTCGATGGTCGCGAGTGACAACGCGCCCCAGACTCCCTTTCGTGGAACGGCGCAGAGCAAGAACGCATCTAACTGACACTCGGCCTCCTGCCCGCCGACCCGCAAACTCCAGCCCATCGCTAGTGCATCAGAGACCGCAGTGGCCGCCATCAGCCGCCGCAGCGATAGGCCTTGCGGATGACCTTCGAGATAAATATCTATCAGCCGTTTCGTGTCGCAATAACCGAAGACATCCGCGTCGCGAACGCCGAGATTCTCCTTGACCCGCAACCACTTTCGGCTTGCCGCGAGGCCAACTTCCCCAGCGCCTAGAGGCGGGCCATCGAACCAGGCCATGACTCTTTCCCTGCTATCTCCGATCACTAACGCCTCTCCATCAAACCCCAGTGAGAATCCAGAGTCATGCCGATACAAGTCGAGCCCGTGATCGCCTTCATCCGGTAATAGTCCCATCGAACGATGATCGTCGCGCAAGACCTGCTCGAACCTCCCCACTACGGAGCTGCGCTGCGAGAGACCGATGCGCAGGCAATACCCGACGGATTCACCTTCGGGCATCACGGCCAATGAGCTCGGGCCGTAGAAGACCTGAGCCACTTCCGCGAGCAAGTTAAATTGCTCGGTATCCGCCTCACCGATAGCCACGTCGCCGTCGCTCCAATTCCGTTCGGAAAGGATCTTCTGGCCGATCCGTGCCAGGGGCGTGCGATTGATTGCTTTACCAACTGCTGTCTCGGCAAGGCTCTCTAACAACCGCGGCATATCGGCCACCTCGACGCAAAGCAACGCGTCGTCGGGAGTCCGCATCATGAGATCGGAAGTGAACTCCTGCGAGCGGGCGGAAGCACCCCCTACGCAGAAAACGACGGCAGCCAGCAGTATTCTCAAGTTCGCGCACATCAGCGGTCCCTTCGAGCAAAATGGAAATGTCTGAGTGCCCTTCCGACATCCAACGATGTGGCCATTAATCACACGCACCCGGACGCGACTTGCCATTATCCAAGAGGCGTTACGCAGAATCGACATTCACTTAATCAACCAACTAATCGGTATGGCAACCTGCTCTGAACTCCCAATAATAAGAACTACTGTTGTTGAGCCCCGTCCGACGGGCCCGTTAGGCGAAAAGCTCAACTGAACGTTAGCAGTCGTCCCGTTAACGTCTACTGAAATGAGGCTGACGCCCGCATTCGCCTCGTCGACACGAATCTCTGACAAATCGACACCTCGTCCTGCTCTATCTTCGATTCTAATTCTCTTCTCAACTACCTCCCCTGGCGACAGTGTGCCAAGAAAAAGGCCACTCGGTTTGCATTCTAGGGGCGGCAAATTGTGGGCCTCGACGAACAACTTCAGAACGTGATCATAATCGACCGCCGCGACCAGAATCTCCGCCGGCAAAGTAATTGCAGCATCGTTTTTGCACCGAAACTCAAGTCTTACTACGTCCCTAACAACCTCGCTTCCTTCCACTGGAAGTCCGCGTTGCGAATCGAGGACGCTCATCGTCAAGCCCCCGAGGGAGCAGCGGTCGACATCCACCTCGAGCGGTGAATACTCCCTCCCACGTATCATGATCAAGGAAACGTTTCCTACCAGCTCTGCCTCATCGCTAAAAGACGTTAGCACTAGACGATCGACATCAGAAACAGGCTTCGGCTTGACGACGAACCTGATACCGACCTTGGTCACTGGAACGGAAACCTCGGCCGTGTCTTTCGCGTGTAGCTGCAGGATCAAAAAGTCCTCCCCAATCTTCCCGTCGAGCTTCAAAATACCCGAAACGAGGAGCGTGTCCCCTTTGCTGTAGGTGCCGCCGACAACCGATTCTCCGAGTTGAAGGCACGAGCAGTTGCCGCGAATTTCCGTTAAAGTAATAGGAGATGGATGATCTACCCTTAAGGGAAGTGTGAATCCAACCTGATTCAGCTCGTTTCCCTCTAGCTCACCCAGATCGATGACTGCGCCTCTAAGAGAATGAAGCGGAGCGACTGATGAAGACAGAGACGACTCGCCGCCGCGAAAGCAACCAACCATCATCGGAACGAACATGGCAATCAGGACCGTTTGTGAACGGTGGCGACTACGTGAGCAGCGAGGCCATAGGATCCACCAGCCTGCAACCGCGAACACAAATGCGATTAGACATAGGGCCGGCAAGGGCAGCCCTTGATGCTCGGCTAGGACGATGGCGTCACCGCTCCAAACGAACGGGAGGTCGGAAAAACGAATATAGATTCGACCTCTGCCAGATTGATAATCATAGGCTTGAAACTGATCGGAGTTTTTGGATTCAATGAGAATCAGAGCTCCTTGATGCCCTCGCCTTGCTGACTTAGAAACGATCAGCAGGCAAGGAACTGGCACCAAGCCTGGATCGTTCGGATCGAAGGTTTTGGGCCGTAGGACTACGCCTAACTCGGCGCCGGCTTCCACAGCCGCATCAATTTCCGAGAGACCATTAGCCACGCCAGAGGCGATTAGCGAATCGACGGTAACTAAATCGATACTCGGGTTACATCTACGCAGAAGCGCGAAGGTAGGGACCGCGACCTCAGGACGCTCAATTTTGGACAACGTCTCTGATTCTCTACGGAGAGGAATCCCGCTTGGCTGCGCGGCAAGTCCTAAGCTTGAATCTGCGAAGATTCCTACTAGAACAAAACATAATAAGCAACGTATGAAATGCCACATGTAGACTGCCACCTGAATTCAGCGAGGATGCCTAATTTCTGCACTTTTGAGGATCGTCTTGGCGCGACCGGGCCGAACTGCTCTTGAATGAAAAATGGCTCTGCCGGAAGTTGGCTGTTACTTCACACACCCACTCTCCAGAGAGCCAAGGATGGCTGGTTCTAGGACTTCGCCGAATCCGCCGCAACCTCGACATGCCCGGAGGTCCGTTCCGTCGTGACACGACAGGCGGCGTTGGCTCGAGCGACTCAACTCCCAGTCGCACGTGACTCGTCGGGCCAAAGTGCCGCTGGTTGAACTCGTCGCCGGACTCGCGCTAGGTCTCGGCTGCTCGACGCACGATCCGCCTTTCGGCTGCCGATAGCCTTGGCTGGAGTGATGCTGGCCGGCTCGCGGCGCACGGCCAGTCGCCGGTTTCAGGCGGCCGGAGTCGCCGATGACTGGGACCGATTCTATGATCTTCTGCGGATGATCGGCAGCATGTGCGAAGTTCTGTTGGTGCCGCTGCTGAGAGAGATCGTCAAGCGGTTCGATCCTGGCCCTACGGAACGGTGGAAGCTGGCGATCGACGAAAGTCCGACACGACGCATCGGCCGGCATGTCGAAGGGGCCAACGTGCATCACCATCCGACGCCGGGCCAAGCCGAAGGACCGTGGATCTTCGAGTACAACTGGGTTTGCTTGGCGTTGCTGACCCAGCATTCTAACTGTAGCATGATCGCGCTTCCGCTGCTCTAAGTTCGGCAGATCGACCTCCCGCGCCTCGAGGGACGTTACGGCTGGAGAATCCGCACCAAGCACGAGCTGGCGCTCGATCTGGTGCGAACCGACATGTCGCAACTGCGCGCATCCGGCAGTCGGACCCGCCTGACCGTGGTCGCCGATGGGGCGTGTTTCGCGTCGAGTTAAGTGAAGCCGTTGAGCGCCGATGGAGCGACGTTCGTCAGCCGCCTGCGATGGGACTCGAAGCTCTTCGAGCTGCCGCCGGCACCGGTAGGCAAACGCGGTCGACCTCGCAAGTACGGCAAACACTCGATCAGCCTGATCAGGCGTGCAGCGGCGCCGCAAGGCTGGCAGTCGCTCACCTATCGATGCTGCGGCGCCGAAGTAACCCGCCAAACGAAGTCCTCCCCGGCGACCACGATGGTGACCGGAGGTGAGATCTGCGTGGTGATCGTCCGCTTCGACGACGGCAACTGGGCCGCCTACTTCGGCACGGGCAGTTCGATGACGGAACGTGAGATCCTTCAGACGGCCGCCGACCGGTGGGCGATCAGGGAGAGATTCCGGACCGTGAAGGAGATCTGGCGAGCCGGCGGGCAGCAGATACGCACGCTTTGGTCGAGCATCGGGCGCTGGAAGCTGAACAACTGGCTCGTGACGTTGATCGAACTGGAGAGTTGGGAGCTTCCGTCGGATGAACTGGTGGACCGGAGCGACCGCAGCTCGGACGGTCCGGACTACAGTCAGTCCCACGCGGATCGACGTCGTCGCCTCATGCGGAAAATGCCGGAGAATCAATAATTGTCGGACCTGCCAGCGAAGCCGGACGGCGAGACATTCCGAACCCGAATCGCCGCCCTGCTCGACCTCGCGGCCTGACGTCCGACGAGGAAGAAGGCGATTACCTAAAGTGCAGCTAATCTCGAGCCACCAAATAAAACTTCTCATGAGTAACCTTAGGTACCTCGACCTGCGGTCGGCAAAAAAAATCGCCGAGATATCCAAATGAGGAAGATACCGCCAGCTGCTATACTTGACCAAAAGCCGATTCGCAATGCCTGAGACGCAAGGTTGTTGCCCGCGTCCGGACCAACGAACCCTTCGTGTATAGGCTTTTCGCCGGCCTTCAAATCGAGTTCCAGTGCGCGAAGGCTACTTCCTCCTAGGCGAGTCTCGCCGGTAATGGCGTTGCTGTAGCGGGCTCCGGGCGGACATTCCGGGGTAAGCAATCTCCCTCCATCAGAATTCCAAGGGCTGACGGAAACCTGATCTACGATCAATTCAAATTGCCGAAAGGTTTCAAGTTCGCCGCCATGCTTCAACCGCCGATAAACGCCAAGAAGCTTTTCGGCACGATTTCTAAGAGATTGAATGGTGACAGCGTGCTCGGGCGCGATTCCAATCCTGGTTAATTTTGATTCCGAAACATAGAAGGCACCGTTTCTTTCCGCATGAGCGCAGCTTACCAGATTCCAGATGACGCGTTCGACCTCAGACTCGCCAAATACTTCACCGCTCGACAAATCTCGATAGGCAGTGCCGCATAAGATTTGAATAGGCAGACATCCGCGATCTACTGCGATATCCGCGACAACTATGGTTCGTTGCTGGATTCCCGAATAAAACGGCGTGTCCATCCACGCGGATCGAATCTCAACCGTGACAACGCCTTCCGATTGATTGGTTACGATCCGATCCTCCTCGCCAGCAGGATCCCAGTTCCAAACTAAATCGCCCCAAGATGTGAACAGCATCGGCTCCGTGCCTTCGTCGCCGAGCGAAAGAGGTGAATTGGCGAGAAACTCGACGGCATTCGCCGCATCCAGTGCTGAATGACTCAACTCCGACACGTGCTCGTGTCGTGGTGAGCCCGCCAGAATACCATAAGACATTAGGGTGTCGTTTAAGGCGATTATTGTTTGGTCTGCTTCCCGCGACCAATAAATAGATCTAAAACAATCAAGAGCTTCCGATTGCCCGAGAGGCTCGTCGACCGGTGGAAACTGTATTCCGGTACTAGTCGCGACCGTGCTGGGCAAATCAAAGTCCTCCTGACCCCGCTTCCTCGCGAAGCGGATCAGCTTGCCTCGCTGATCTGCTGCGATCTGAACGAAAAGTTCATCGACGCTACCCGAGAATTGCTGCTTTTCCTTTTTTTCCATCTCGACCGAAATATTTCGTGCTTCGATCTCCGAGAGTTGTCCAGTTCTCAGCATCGCCTCCATCCATCGCAGATCTCGGTCGCGCCAAGCTATAAATAGATCTGGAAAGGTCTCGGTCCTAATGCGGTACTCGACGCGAATGCCGTCCTGCGTGAGTTCAAGCTGATTGCCTTCGAAGCCCGCCCGAAGGTCATCAAACGTCAGCTGAGCGTTTGATCTCTCGGCCGGGAAAACAAGTAGCGCTAGTGCGAGTGTAATAGTCGCAATCGCTGCGTCGACCCGTACGGTTCTATTGATCATAATGTATTTTCCATCCATTGTTAACGAACCGTTGCATCAGCCAGCTACGCTGGGCGGTCAAGCCACTCCTGAAAACAAACGGGCATGGGGAATCGGATCGAGAAAGGTGTGGTCCCGAAGATGTCCAATCCTCCTCAAGACCACGACCTCGGACCTGGACGTCATAAAGACAAGAGTCAACAGCCGCCGCACGGGCCAGCTTCTGGAGAGCCTATGCAGGTCGGAGCCCCGCAGCCGTTAACTTCTCCGGCCTGATTGTACGTCACAGGACAGTGTGGCTTCTCTGTGGTGCCGCACAGGTCTGGGCGCTGCTGGCACCAGCCGAGTATCGAGAAGGCGCAGGTTCCTTTGGCTCTCTCAGGGCCAGTGCTGCAGCCGACGGCCCCTCCACCGCCATGGCATTCTAGGCCTGAAGGGCCGCCGGCTAGTATACAATTGTTTGGTGGTGTGCACCTCTGACATCTGTCCCCGTAGTTTGTGCATTCCCCGAGTTCCCAAATGACCACCTGTTGTGCAAGACTGGTCCTTTCAATGTTGAAGTCAAGTTGCTGCGCGACCTTCAACACGCCAGCAAAAAACAGTATCAGTCCCATTGCGTACGCGATACGACGTTTCATTTCATGATCCTCAGAAAACGAAAGCGGTCCACCAGGACCTAAAACGAGTCGAGCGACTTCGGCTCGAAACACTCGGCAATCAGGCCGTGGTCGAGCAGGATGACCACCGGTGTACTTATCAGGTATTCTCGCGAAACAGTTAGGCGAAAAACACTCTGTTGGTTGCCTGCATCCGGTTTCACGACGAGCAGATATCCCGACAAATTGCCGGCTTCGCTTTTCGATATCAGTCCTCGATCGGCCAGGAAATCGCGGCACTTTGGGCAAGTTCCACTTAGAACAAGTACGCTGCTCCCCGAAGTAATCTCAGTGCTCTCGAGCGGAAAGGATCGCCCTTGGTGTTCGCAAAGACTAAGTAGTTTCGGCTCGGTTGCATCGGCAACTCGAGCTTGGGAGAAGCTGGCGAATCCAGTTCCCAGAGCAAGCAAGAACCAAATGGTTGATATCAAAGACTTCCCGCGCAAAATCTCGGGAAGGCCTGCGAGTGACAGGAAGAGGCAACCTGCGAACATCCAGTGCGAAGAGTAATTTCCTAGGCCGAAGCAACCGCAGTCGTGACTGTTGGTCTTCAAGTAGATGGAGTGCCAGGCTGCGAATGACGCAAACAGGAGCGTTGTGATAGCGGCGGAGAGGCGCCGCATTCCAAGAGATGAGATCACCAGTAGCGTCGCTGCGACCAACAGATCCATGATTGCCAAACCGAACAGAGAGAGCCGTTCAACATTGAAGTCTTCCCCCGCGAGAAAGGCATGAACTCCCAACGAAGAGAATAGTTTCATATCGGCAGAGACACAGAGAATACCCGCAAATGGCGCGGCTCGAAGGAGAGCGAAGTATTGATTTGATGTCACCGAAGGCCAATTCCTGTTTCTAAAATAAGACAACCTTGGCACGGATCTTGATCGTTTCATGTAGTGCGGCGCGGAAGGATGCCGCGCGTCATTCTAGCCATCGCCGATCACAACAAATCGCCGCTATTCCGGCCCCTGCGCGAATCCCTTTTTCGGTCTCGACGATCAATCTCACTTGAAAAGACCCATGACGCCGGCTCCCCGCCCAGTGCAATGCATAGGGGAGCGTTCGGGTAACCGGTGCATGTAGAGTCGCCTGAGTTCACACAATTTGCCAAAGGCAACCTCAGGCTCGGTTCTAGGAGTCGCAATCGAGTGAGTCAAGGAAATTGTTTGAAGATTTTTCAAGTAGCCACTTGAAGTAATTTTCAGTCGTTCTTCGGGCTGTATTTCCTAGTAAATACCCTGGGTTAGTTTCTTGAATCAGCCGAATGATCGAGTAAACACCGGGAGTTTCGAGGCGACGTCCATGTCGTCGTGTCTTATCAATGCAACTGGCACGAGAAACGAGATCAGGCCATCTCCGAGTAACAAAGAATCGAATCGTCCTGCCGCGATCGCCGGACCGTAGCTTCGATCGAGTGCCTTCATTTTCTCGATGGGGTCGATGAACGAGTCGAGGGTTGTGGCGTCTTCGTTGCACTCGACCGCGCGGTACAAAACAAACGTCGTCGAGGTCGCGGTACCCGCTAATACTCTTACTCAAGGCCTGCTGTCCCCCATCGATGTTCACGCGGCTCGTGTGACCTGTCGCTAGGCCGAAATCATCGTGGGTTTAGGGTACAAAGCGACTGCTATCTCTCGATCGCCCCTGGACTTGCGTCATTTTGAGATTTGAGCCGTGTACGCCCTGTTTCATTCGCAGGTGACCCTCCTGGCCACGGCCACGGACAGCCAACTTCGCCGCTACATCGAGTTCCTCAAGACCGAGAACGAGATCCTTCGGGCTCGGCTCCCCGCTGAGATCCACACGCGGCCTGCGGAGCGTGAAAGACTGTTTAAACTCGGCCTTCCACTCGGCAAGCCCCGCAAGCCTCGGTCTCATGGGAAGAGTCAGGTGCCGCGTGACCTTGTGATCCAAGTGGCGAGATCCACTGGCTTCGGCTACACCAAAATATTGGGAGAGCTTCGACGCCTCGGCATCTCTCGGATCTGTCGTCAGACGGTCAAGAACATCCTCAAGGAGGAAGGGATCGAGCCGAGCCCGAAACGTTCACGCGGCACGTGGGGTGAGTTCCTCAAGGCCCACGCCGAAACGCTCTGGGCTTGTGACTTCTTCACGAAGCGGTCCATCACGGCCAGTGGTATCGTCGACCTCTATGTGTTGGTTTTCATGCACCTGGAGACTCGCGAAATCATCTGCACGAAGTCGACTCGGAATCCCAATTCAAAGTGGGTGACGGAGCAGGCTCGAGAGTTCGTTGAGCAAACCAAGACGCGTGAACATCGTCCGACTCACCTG
>JAGQPS010000172.1 GCA_020426595.1 Planctomycetales bacterium | reverse complement strand
ATCGCTAGAGCTTCGGGCGGAAGCGAAGTCTCTTGGACCCCTCCCGGCGCGGCGTCCATCTGTCCCGTCGGTTCATAGTTAACCCAGGCGATGGCGGCATCCGAGTTATCAGATGACGCCCCGATTGGGCTTTCCGACGCTTGCGCTGGAACAGTGGACTCGGCGACCAACGTGGGAGCTGGGCCGCTCACCTCGCGTGCCGAGGCAATGCTGGACCAATCGTCGGTGGGACTCGGCACCCTCCGATGGCTGGAAGCGGCCGAGAAAAGTGGATTCGTTGTCTGGCACCCGGTGAATAGGGCCAGCCCAATCGAGGAACCGAACAAGAGCGTGCGACCGGCGGCGCACAAATCTCGCATCGCCCCTAGCAGCGGTGATCGCCAGGAATGCCACTGTTCAGTGGACATGAGGCTCAAGCCAGGCCACGCGCCACGGGGGCAAGTCGGCCGCGCGGCACGCGACCGGTCGTCGTCATCGTTGTGTCGCATCGGAAAGGCTCTGTACCTACACATGAGTGACTCGAAGGGCGGCATCGTTCGAGTCCAGGGGGGCACGAACGAACCGACCGCGAGTGTGAGCGACAGCATGGTTCCCGTGAATCGCTATCGACGGTCGCCCGTCGATGGGTCCAGTCGAATCGGCTAGGTCGGTCGTAACCTTCGTTCCTCGGACGTGGAGGTGGCGGACTTTGCCGGACAGGCAAACTTGAGGACCTGCTCGCCATTGGACGGATCAACGCGTCGCCTCTTCATCTTCAACGAAGTGCGACGTTGTGCGACAATACAGGGTGGATTGAGCGGTTCTCCTCTTCTCGCTTGGCCGTCCTCCTTGTCTTACGCCCCGTTTGCCACCGCAGGATTTCTCCGTGCCGAATTCCCCCTCCTCGACCCGGTTCGCGATCGCTCTTTACTTGCTCTCCGCGGCAGCCGTTCTGTTCAGCCTTTCGCTCTTCCGGCTGATCAGCTTCTTCATCATGCCGTCGTTGTTCTTCGACCTCTTGCTGGTTTGTTTTCCGATCGGAGCCGCGGCGGCGATGTTCTGGCCGGGCAAACCGGGGGAACGTTTCTCCCAGGCACTCCCGCTGCTCCAGTTGGTCATGGCCCTCACCATCGCCGCGACCCTGTCGCTGAAGCACTTCGACTTCATGCGGAACAACTTGTTGTTCAACCAAAGCCCGTTCTCGATCTTCATCCAGATCGCGATCTTCTCGGCGATCTATAGCCCGTTCTTCATGGCGTACGGAGCGACGGAGTATCTCGGCTACCTCGCGGGCCGCGAGCGGCTCAAGCGACGCATGAACGGCGTTTACGCGTTGGTCCTGTTCGGAGCCGCCTCGGCGTTCTTGCTGGGACTCGCCCAGCAGTACATCGGCATCACGCGGTTGTTCGTGATCGCCCTGCTGCTCATCAGCGTCGTGAAACTCGCGCTGCGAGCTGGCAAGCCGGCGTTACGTGGCATCGAAGTCGTGGTGCTTGTCGGTGCCCTGGTCTATCCCGGCACCGACACCATGTTCATGCAGCTCTTCAAGTCGAATAAGAACTTCTCGGTCGCGAACTACAAGGAAGACGTCGCGTCTCGCGCGGCGGCCGGTCGGAACATCACCGCTGAAACCCTGCATCAAGGCTGGGGCCGTTATTCCTACTTCGAGGTTCTCCAGATCAAGGACGAGTCTCGCCGCACGCTTACCGGCTTCTACAACGACATGAGCCAGTGGTGGTACATGCCGGGAGAACCGACCGAGCAAGATTTCCGCGAGGCGATGCTGCAACCGTTCCTCGAGAACGCGAAGAGCGTTTGTGTGATTGGCTGTGGAGGAGGTCGAGACATCAAACTGGCACGCGAGGCTGGCGTAGAACGCATGTTGGCCATCGACGTGGAGCCCGCCATCGAACGAGTCGTGCGAGGTTCGCTCGCCGATTCCTTCGAGAACGTCTACTCCCAGGACGACGTGAAACTCGTCATTGGTGACGCCCGCACGTATCTCGAGACCCATGAAGACAAGTACGACGCGATCTTTTTCTGGAGCGTGGGGGGCTATCCCCAGCTGATGCTCGAACCGGGCAACATGATTCGAACGCAAGAAGCGTTGACCGCTTTCCTCTCGCGTCTGGAGCCCGAGGGTTGTTTCTTCCTTGGTTACGACCGCGCCCTTGATCCCGATCTCGTATTGCTCCGGCAATATGCCACGACGCTCTCCGGCGCGGGAGCTCACGTCGCGGCGTTCGAGAACCACCAGGAGTCGATCAACGAATTCGCCTTGATCGCCCTCTCGCCCAACGCGAGCCCGGCTCAAATCGAGCAGTGGGAAAAGACGCTCGCGAGTCTCCCGAATCGAGTCGCCGGTCGACGTGTCACTCGGATTCCCGACGCCGAACTCGTGCAACCCAACTTCAAGCCAGTCGTCGATGACCGACCGTACTTGGGCGGTAATATCAGCACGATTCTCTCACCCGAGAACATCCAGCAGTTGTTCTATCTCATCGCGGTTACCTTGGGTGTCATCGTCGCGGCGATTTGGTTCTTGCTTGCGAAGACCGATGACGCCCATCAAAAGCCCGGCGTCTCGACTCAGATCCTTGCGGTGCTCCTCGGGATGAATTTCATTCTTCTCGAGCACCTCGTCGTGCTCGAGGTGTTCCGCACTTCGTACACCTATTCCGATGCCTTGATTCTCGGCGTCGTGTTGTTCCTGACGTTCACCGGACTCGGCAGCCTGCTGATTCGTGAGGCCTGGCTCAAGAAGCTCGTGTACCTCTCATGGATTGGCCCGATCGCATGGCTCCTGTTTCCCGCGGCGGGAGGCACATGGGTGGCTCTCGGGGCGTTGCTCGTCGCCACCATGGTGACCGGCAACCTTTTCCCGATCCTCTTCGAGCGCAACGCCAAACACCGCTTGTACATCTTCGCGCTCGACGCGATTGGAGCGGCGATTGGAGCGATGATCGCGTTCTTCCTGCCGATCCTTTATGGCCTCACCGTGCTCAGGCAAGCCGCGATCGCGATCTACTTGGTGACCTGCGTCGCCATGCTCTTCTTCGTCTTGATCAAGCCGGCTCCGCAAGAAGAGCCCTCGGAGGAACCATCGGCGGAGCCTGAGTCGGCGGATGGAATCGCGACGACGCACTAGTCTCGCGACCGACTATTGAGTCGGCGCATCGCGATTGGGATGGAGGTCCATTTGGCTCGCGTGTCGCGCGCGGCCCGAGAGCCAACTACGGCTTCCGTCCCAATGCGCATCACCGATGGAACGGCATGGCGATGCATGCGACGGTCGAGGAGATCCCTAGCCGATGGCCAGCTCTTCCTCGCTGTCGCCGAATCGCTCGACGTCGACACCGTTACGCCGCAGCAGGGCCAGATAGAGATTGCAGAGCGGAGTCTGTTGATCCCAGGCGAGATGCCGTCCCGACGCGACGGTTCCGCCGCCACCTCCGCCCAGCAAGATCGGCAAGTTGTCCGGATCATGGCGGTTGCCGTCGGAGATGCTCGAGCCGAACATCACCAACGAATGATCGAGCAACGTTCCCTCTCCCTCTTGAACTTGGTCAAGGCGCTCGAGGAACCGCGCGAAGACCTCCGTGTGCCAGCGGTTGATGAGCTGGTACTGCTGAATCTTGGCCTCGTTGTTTTCATGATGTGACAACTCGTGGTGACTGTTGTTCACGCCTTCTAGAAAACTAAAGTTTCGCCCGGAGACGTCGTTGGCGAACATCAACGAACAGACTCGAGTCGAGTCGGTTTGGAACGCGAGCACCATGAGGTTGAGCATGATATCGATGTGCTCCCGGAAGTCACCGGGAACACCAGGTTCGTGCGCCGCGACGACCTCGGGAGCCACGTTCGGCTCCCACTCCCTCGGGTCTTGCCGCGTGGCATACTCGATTTGCATTTCGACGGCGCGCACCGAATCCAGGTACTCATCGAGTTTGAATTGGTCATCGCGCCCAAGTCGTTGGCGAACCGCGGCGGCATCGTCCAGAACGAAATCGAGGAGATTGCGATACGATTCCGCTCGACGCTGGTCATCGGTCACCTTGCGGCCGAACAGTCGCTCATAGACAACCCGTGGATTGATTTCCTTCGCTACGGGTCGGGACGGCGTTTGCCACGAGATATGCGAGCCATAGAGCCGCGTGTAGCCGACATTGCTGTCGACTCCGCTAATCACCGGCTCCGTTCCCAACTCCAGCGAAGGCAAGGGCGTTTGGCCGGCCAGATGCTGGGCGATCAGCTGGTCGACCGAGATGCCACCACTGCTGATGTCCTTTCCCGTGGTTTTCGCGACGGGCATGCCGGTGAGGAAGTTGGCCGTCTTCGCGTAATGGCCGTCGCCTCCATGACTGTGTTTCTTGTCCAAACCGCTGAGCACCAGGACCTTGGATCGAATCGCCTCAAGCGGCTCGAGGGAAGGAGACAACTGGTAGTCGGCTCCCGTTTGTTCGGGCTTCCAACCTCGCTCCCAAACTCCGTTGGGGAAGTAGATGAACGCGTTCCGCAAGGGAGGCGTGCCCTCGGCGCCATGAACCGTCCCCCGCGACAAGCTCGGCAGGAACGGAAGCGCCAACATCGCTTGAGCCGAACGCAGAAAACGCCGGCGAGTGTATCGAGTCGGTGACGAGTGCGACATCGTGTTCATCCTCGTGAGATTCCAGGGCCGTCATCCGGCAGTAGCCAAGCACATCGCGGAATACTCTTCCGCATCACCAATGTCGCGCGGATTACGGAGCTTCCGCCGCTTTGAAATACCGATGCTGAAACGCGAAGCTAGTCACGATCGTCTCGACGACGGCGCGGGACCTGTGCTCCCCTTCGGCCAATGCCTCGAGGCAATCGTCCACGACACAATCATCGAACTTAGTCAGTTCCCGACCCAACGCGAATCCCAGCATCTTGCGCGAAAAGTGCCGTTGAAAATCCTCGCTTCGGCTCAGGACGACTTGCTTCAATTCATCGGGGCCTTGAAACGTCTGGCCCCCTGGCAACGTTCCCTGGGCATCGATCGCGACGCCATGATCATTGTCCCGCCAACGCCCCAGCGCGTCGAAGTTCTCGAGGCCAAACCCAAGTGGATCCATCCGGTTGTGACAGGCGGCGCATTCGGGATTGCGCCGATGCAACTCCAGTCGCACTCGCAGCGACACCACTTGTTCGGTCACCGACTCCTCCAAGGGTGGAACACCAGGTGGTGGTGGCGGGACGCGGGCCCCCAACACTTCCTCGAGTAACCAACGTCCCCGCAATACCGGGCTCGTTCGACGTGGATACGACGTGTGCATCAGTACCGCACCCGCGGTGATCACGCCTCCGCGTGGTAGGCTGGTCACGTCCCAACGTTGCCAATCGGCATCCGGTTCGGCATCGACTCCGTAGTAGCGAGCGAGTCGACCGTTCGCGACGATCGTCGAAGAATCGATCAGCTCGAGCAACGGGCGATTCTCCTGAAACACGCCCGCGATCGTGCGGACGACTTCCTCGCGGAGATCCTGGGCCAAGGCTTGATCGAATTCCGGGAACACCTCCACGTCGGGCTTGGCACTGGTCAAGAAGTGTGACAGCCCCAACCACTGCAGCCCAAAGTTCTCACCCAGGGCTCTCGCACGAGGATCCGCCAACATGCGACGAGTCTCATCGAGCACTCCGGCCTCGGTCGCGAGTCGTCCCTCGGCGGCCGCGGCGAGCAACTCCTCGTCTGGCACACTCGACCATAGGAACAGCGCCAACCGAGTCGCCAACTCGTAATCGGATAACCGTTGGACGCCTCCCTCCGGCGCCTCGGCCTCGACAACGAACAAGAAGTTGGGCGAAATCAAAATGCCGGTCATCGCGTACCGCAAACCGTTCAACGCGTTGGTCGGCCACGACGTTTCCATCGGTTCAGTGGACTCATCGCGGGGCGTCGATCCGGCGTCACTAGGTGTCTGAGACTGGGCGAACTCGTAGAGCCGCATCAGTCGGTCAAGCTCACCGTCGCCGAGCGGCCGACGCCACGCACGAAGTCCGAATCGAGCCAATGCCGCTCGCGATTGATCCGTGACTTCCATCGATGGCTCGAACGACGGCAACAAGGCACGTCGCGTGTCGGGATCGTCGAAGGCACGTTGCAGCAAGTCATCGGCCGCGGCCAAGTACTGCTCGATGTGGATTGGTGATGTAAACAGCGTCGACCCGTTGGTATCGAACCCGACTCCACCCGCGCCATCCGAAGGAATCTCGAAACGTGAATCGACCTCCATGCCCACCAGATCACGCATCGCGTTGAGGTACTCGGTCTTGGTGAGCCGACGGCTCATCACGAATCCCTTGTACCAAGCCTGCGTTTCATCGGTGGCCAAGTTCCGGCACTCGTCCTCTTGGGGACGAGCGTCCAACCAGGCGTACACGCGTCCTTTCTCCGGGTCGCTGAACTGCCGACTCCCCTCCGGCGGCATCTCGTTAAGCCGAATCCGCTTGCCGACCTGCTCCCAAATGAGTGGCTTCGCGACGATCGAGTCGGCGGTCAAGAAACCCGACAGGTCGAATTCGCCACTCGGATCATCTCCCTGGTGACATTCCAAGCAGTGGCTTTGGACCAACGGAAGAATCTCACGCTCATAGCGCTGGCCCCACTGCCGCAAGGCGTCGGGGTCTTGCGCCCGTGAGCCACTAGAAAAAACACCGCAAACAAAGGTGGCAAGAAGTAGCAGGCCACAAGCTCGCGGGCGAGCAATCGGATATCGGCACATGGGAGGGAGGCACCTAGGACCGTTGGAAGTCGATACGGTGTGCGGTGTGCGAGGCGGGACTGGACATTGTAGCCAGCCCGCCAATGACCCACTAGCTCTCCGCGCCGAGAGCGCGTCGTGCCGAAACAAAGACCGCTCGTCATTCCCGCGCGAAGCGTCCTAGACTCCTTCCGCCGACCAAGACTTCCAGTCGTCCGCCGGCACGCCGAAGCTCTCAAATGTCGAGGAGTCCCATCCGCTCAGCGCCCTTCTACCTTGCTCTTGCAAAGGCTCATCGGGGATCTTGCCCAGCCAACGAACGAGTGGATCCGCCGCTTGAATGCCACCGCGAACCAGCGCCGCCAAAGAGCGAGGCAGCATGCGATTGCCCCACCACATCGCTCGCGTGGCTCCATCCGAAGGAGTCCGATTCAGCTGTTTCGAATCTTGCCGAGCGACGATCGCTGGAAGGCCGAGCGACGTCACGAAGTCCTCGACGATCGCTCTCCCTACCGCCTCGTAGAAGCGAGCGCGCAGCTCAAAATGCTTGGACCAACGCCGAAGAATAACGGGGTAGTCCACCGACGACTCGGGAACCGCAAGGAACTCGGAGAACGACTCGGCGCGACCACTTCCCTTGATGCGCTGACGATAGAACGAGCCGAGAAACCGATCGGGCCGCCGCAAGTACACATGGGCATGAACGCGGTAGCCCCGCAGCCATTCGGCAAGCCGATCGACCTGAGCTTCCGAGGCGAACCAAAGTCCCTCGGCGCTGATCAGGACCGAATTCGCCTCGTTGCCTTCCTCGAGCGCTCGTGGCCACAGTTCCCATTCGCGGTCCTCGCGCAGTTCTCGCACCAGATGGTAATGCGCTCCCAGGTAGAGCCCCGTGCGCGGGACGATCCAACCGGCTTGAACCAGTTCCTCTCGCCGGCATTCCAACTGATGTTGAATCGCGCTCGAACCCGATTTGGGCATGCCGAGGTGCAAATGCACCACGGGCCGATCGGCCCCGTCGCGATTAGTGGGCAATCCCGCCAACATCATCGACCTGCTTCTCGCAGATACTTCACCAAGTCGGCCAAGTCTTGATCGTTCAACGAATCGGCGAGGCCATCGGGCATCAGCGACCGACCGCTCTCCTGTACGATCTCGATGTCTCGGGCGTCGATGCCGCGAAGGGCATCCTTCGTTTGGACCTCGATCCGATCGGGCAGTTGCTTGACGATCACACCGACAATGACTTGGCCGTCGGTGAGTTCGATCAACGACGTACGGAAGCTCGTCGCGACCTCGTTGCTCGGCGCGCCGATGTTCTCGATCAAGTAGTTCAGGTTGTCCCGTTGGGAGCCGGTGAGATCCGGGCCAATTCGCTCGCCGAAGCCGCCGAGTCGATGGCAGTTCGCGCAGACTCGACGAAACACCTCGCCGCCGCGAGCCAGATCGCCGGTCGACAGCAAGTCCTCGGTGAGCCGATCGGCCAAGCGGCTTCGTGCCAAGCGATCGTCGAACACGAGCTGAGCCCGAGGCCACAACTCGGCCACTTGCTGTTCGAGTGATTCCGATCCCAGCGCGGCTATCTGCCGCCATTCGTAGGGCCCAACCTCGTCGGCCGATACTTGCCCATCCCGCACGGCATCGAGCAATGCTTGCGCGCTGCTGGCTCGGGCCGTTAGCGTCGCCAGTGCCGCCACTCGAGCCTCGGGCCGCATCGACGACCAGCGAGTGATGATGGCCTGGGGTACGTCCTCGCGGTCGGCGAACCTCAGCGCCTCGACCGCCGCCGCACCGGTGTCTCGATCAACAATACGAGTGACCAGGAAATCGATGGCTTCGGTCGACCGGGTTTGGCCGAGGCTCTCCATGGCTTGAGCCCTTACCGACACGTCGATCGCTCCATCCAAGGCCAGTTGCTTGAGCAATTCCTCGGAACGACCATCGCCAAACAGGGCCTGCAATTCCGCGAGGGCGAGCCGGGCTTCATCGGTGGTCGGCTCAAAGTCGGCGACCCACTTCGACCAGCCTGGCGGCGCTGGCATGCGCGACAAGCCGCGCGTCCCATCGCGCATCCCGATCAACAAGTCGACCGCCTGTTCGCTCGTTGGTGTCGCCCAGTCAAGTAGCTGGTCGGCGAGAGTCGGCTGCCCCGACAACTCGCTGGCCAATCGACGAACGACCCACCGTCGCAAGTTCGAGGACTCCGTCGCCGCGGCCAAGGCCAATGCCGCATCCACCTCGGTGACGACGGCGTGGTTGATGCCGTACCAAATCATTTGAGCCAACCGTGGATCGCCCGCCAGGTGCGGACAAACGGCCAGCTTCGCGGCCACGCGGAGCCTGTCGGGGTCCGCGAGTCGTGGCAGAGCGCTTGCCAAATAGGCGACGACCAGTCCATCCGACTCGCTGCTCGCCAGCTCCACCAGCGAATCGATCAACAGGGGATCGTCGATCGAGGAATCGGCCGCGAGACGAACCGCCCATCGGCGAATCGACGGGTCGGCCGAATGCATCCAACGGGCCAACGTCTCGGCTTCCACCGATTGAATGGCGTGAGCCGCCCACATGGCTCGCACGCCGGAGACGTCTCCCTCGGATCGAGACCGCGAGGACGAATCGACTCGCGCCACGGCCCTGCCATACGCCGCGAGGCGTTCGTCTTCATTCGCCGTGGCCGCTTGATGAGCCAAACTCACCAGCGCTTGGCGGGACCAGTACGAACGTCCCTCGATGACCAAGTCAACGAATCCGTCGAGTGAGGTCGGCCACTCGGGTCGCGATAGCTCCCGTGAGGAGTCATGGTGCCACTGCAAGATACGTCCACTGGATCGAGATACGCCGTCGTTCTCATGGCATTCACCCGTGTCCGACCAGTCGGCGATCCAGATTTGCCCATCGGGTCCGGCGATCATCTCCACGCCACGGAACCAAGGGTCGCTCGATTGAAACGTGTCGGCGCCGTGATGAGCCGTGAAGCCAATACCTTGCCGTTCCAGGTAGTCTCGGTTGATTCGCCGGCCATGCAGATTGATGGCGAGAACGGCATTGGAGTAGCTCTCGGGCCAACCAAGTCCTTGGCAGATCAACATGCCACTATGAGCGTGACCGCCACCCGCCTCGTTCGTTTCATTGGAGACGCCGTTTCGAATGTCGCTCCACGCTTCGGCTTCGTTCCAGTGAATATGGTCCGCCACCTGCGGAATCAGCGAATAGAGATGGGGATCGAAATCGTTGCCATACATCCGCTCCAGATGCGAATTGGGAATGGCATGCCAGAGGTGGCCAATCACCGTGTTGATGAAAAGCAGTTCTCCATCCTCGGTCCAATCCATGCCCCAAGGATTGGTCGTCCCTCGGCATACGACCTCGAACCGCCGAGTCTCGGGATGGTAACGCCAAATCCCACAGTTGATTTGTTCGCGTGACTCGGCCGGAGTCCCAGGGACTCCCACGAGACTCGTCGCTAGGATTCCGTGGCGCCCGTAGAGCCAACCATCGGGACCCCACCTCAGTCCATTCACGATGTTGTGTCGAACACCGCCGTTGTCCCAGCCATCGAGCAAGACGACCGGTTCGCCATCGGGAACCAAGTCTTCATCGGCATCGGGGATGAACAGCATTTCGGGTGCGGCGAGCAACCAAACTCCTCCGCGTCCCACCTCGACGCTCGTCACCTGCTTACCTTGATCCCAGAACACCGTTCGCTTGTCGGCCCTGCCGTCGTGGTCGCTGTCCTCGAACACGAC
>JAGQPS010000171.1 GCA_020426595.1 Planctomycetales bacterium | reverse complement strand
CAGCTTGCGGTTGCGAGCCGGCCTGCTGCGATCCTTGCGGCCGTCCGGCCATCGGATCGCGTATCCGTGGCTTGTTCAGCCGCTGCTGCAAGCCTTCTTGCTGCGACGTGGTTGAGCCGAGCTGCGGCTGCAACGTCGAGCCGAGCTGTGGTTGCAATGTCGAGCCAGCTTGCGGTTGCGAGCCGGCTTGCTGCGATCCTTGCTGCCGCCCGGCCATCGGATCGCGTATCCGTGGTTTGTTCAGCCGCTGCAAGCCTTCGTGCTGCGACGTGGTTGAGCCGAGCTGCGGCTGCAACGTCGAGCCGAGCTGCGGTTGCCACTAAGCATTGAACGGACCCATCATTAGGGTCCGCTCGATCAGTCATAAAAAGAAGGGCCACCCTTGTTGTTGAAGGGTGGCCCTTTTTGTTTTTGATCGAAGGTCCGCAGCGAACCACCTCGAGCACTCACCAACCGGCCGTGTCGAGGGCGCTCATTGAGTCAATCACGGTCGACCTAGTTGTCGGAACCGTTGTTGTCGAACGCCGATCCCGGCGTTCCGAGCAGGGATTCACGACGCACGGACTGTTCATCGATCTCGAATCCAACCGCGGTGCGATAACCCACGACCGCCAACGGCAGCTCGAGTCGCCAGGGGCCCTTGCGACCATTGGGCGCATCGGAAATGTCAAACACGATCGAGTCCTGGATTATCTCCTCGGGACGAATGACGGCTTGAGGGACGTGGCCATAGATGCCGGCGGCATCCTCGAAGACTCGCATCTGGATCGGTTTTCCGTCGAGTGACAGCCGAGCGAGCACGACTTGGTCTCCGACGGTGAATTCATTGCCATACCAGCTGATGTAGTTGATCTCCTCGTCGAACGTATTCTCGATCGAGAGATAAATCTGCATCACGTCATCTTGGCTCTCGACGATATCGAGGTCGCCTCCCTTGGCGACGACCGGGCCAATCTCCACTCGCTCGATGCGAATTTTTAGCCCCGCCACTTCAATCGCTTTATTCATGGCCGGGGTCCAATGCTTGGGACTCTCGTATTGGCCGCGAATGTATTTGACATCAATGCGATCGGGTACCGACTCAGCCGCGAACCAGTCGGGTTTGGCGAATCTCAGGGCGAGTAGGCCAATCGTCGTGAGCGAGAGAATCGAGATGGAAATACCGCTGAGGATAAGCCCGAGATGCTTGAACTTCGGAGGCTTGTGCCGAAAACCTCGCGCGTCGTCCTCGGCAAGATTGAGCTGAAGTCCGCCGACCTTGGGTGGACCAGACGGGACTTGAATCGGACCGATGCCCGCGGGGCTCTGGTCCGACGGGCCTCGCAGATGCGGTGGGATGGGAGCCATCGGCCCAGGAGTCACGGCGTCGGAAGGGATCGAGCTAGGTGGACCTACCCCAGGAGCCATCGCGGCGGGGGAGCCAGGGGCCGCTGGCTTGTCGGCGCCGACATCAATGCCGGGAAACGGAGTCGCGACTGGGCCGGGAGCTGGCGTTTCAGGCGATTCGGTGGGTCGCATGGCGGCGAGTTGAACTTCGGCGCCACAAGCAGGGCAGGGCGTGCTGGCCAGCGAATCGGGAACATTACCCAGGGGGCTGCCACAGTTGGGACAGCGCAGATCGGCTCCGTTCGACATTCAGTTTTGCCCTTTGATTGAATTCGGGAGTGACTTAGGTAGGACGGATGGCATCGTGGCGAGCTGACCTCCGCCGCGAACCTGACTCCATCTTAATGGGTCGAAGTAGTTTCGGGGTGCTCTCGGGTAGGAGGGTTCGAACTAATCCGCCTTGGTCCGGCATGGCCAGGTTCCAAACGCCGCGATCGCCCGCCGTGCTCGAGGCTCACTCCGTAAACCTACGCGGGGGGGAAACACAAGCCGCATCCGCGAGGATACGATGTGAGCCGATTCATCGAAGGAACGGGAACGCAGTCCAAAGGCGGTTGCGGCGACCCGCTCCACGATATTCATCTGGCGGCGAAACCGAGCGGTACAAGTCGACGCGAGTGAGGAGTTGCATGGCAAAAGAGCGGCGAGGCAAGAAGATCCGCACCGAATTTCGCAAGGGACATGATCAGAGACAGCGAAAGACCGATTTCACCCGCGATTATCAGGATAGCGAAGCGGAGCAAGCCTTTGATCGACTCGACCAGCGTGAGCGAGTCTCCGGTAAGGGCGATCTGACTCGCAAGAGGACGATTGTTGGGCGTGAGAGCCGAAGCGATGCGGCGGGCTTCGAGGTCGAGCGAGATCTGGACGAGGGGTGTGTCGCGGGTCGCGTCCTCTCCGTCCACGGGCTTGGCTGCCGAGTCGTTAGCGAAACGGGACACGACTATCGCTGCGCTGTTCGCGGCATTCTCAAGAGCCTGAACACCGACTTGCGCCATGTCGTCGTGGCCGGAGATCGAGTCACCCTGCGAGTCACGGGCGAGGACGAGGGAGTGATCGAATGGGTCGAGCCTCGACATGGTGTCATCAGCAGGACCAGCCGTGGTCGACAGCACATGATCGCCGCGAATGTTGACGGGCTCTTGATTGTCGGCAGCGCGGCCGAACCCGACTTGAAACCCAATCTCATCGATCGCATGTTGGTGACCGCCGAGCGGAGTGGAGTTGAACCGGTCATCTGCGTCAACAAGGTCGACTTGATCGACCCAGCCTCGCTGCAACCATTGCTTGGAGTGTATGGCCAACTGGGTTATCGCGTTGTGTTGGTGTCCGCTCGAACAGGGCTCGGCATCGATCGTCTCAAATCGTGGATCCGAAACCGCGACATTGTCGTGGCTGGTCAAAGTGGTGTTGGCAAGTCCTCGTTGCTTAACGCGATCGAACCGGGATTGAATCTGCGAGTGGGGGACGTGAGTGAGGAGAATCAAAAAGGAAAACACACGACGACCGCCGCTCGTTTGATTCCGTTGGAGATGGGCGGCCATATCGTGGACACGCCCGGCATTCGTAGCTTCGCGATGTGGGATTTGGTGTCGGCGGAAGTCGCGGCTTGGTACCGAGATGTTCGACCGTTCGTGAATCGATGTCGTTTTCCCGACTGTACTCACAGTCACGAAGAGCGCTGTGGAGTCAAGCATGCGGTCGCCGACAATTTGCTCGATCTAAGGCGTTACGAAAGTCTGTTGCATCTCCAAGCCGGCGAGGATGCCTGACGCGATGCCTGCGTGTTGTGTCCAGGGGATGCACGCCCCCGATCGTCGCGCTGAACGCTACCTGAAACGCGGCCGGCTGTGCATTCACGCCGCGAACGTTGGCAAACCGAGATGAGGAGCTTTAGGAAATGCAGTGGATCCCCTTGTTGGCCGCCGCGTTCATCTTGGTGCCGATCCTGGAATTGTCGTTGCTCCTGATGATCGCGCAGGCGTCTGGGCATTGGTGGGTCTCGTTGCTCATCGTGATCACCACCGGATTTCTCGGCGCGGCTTTGGCTCGCTGGCAAGGGCGAGCCGTGTGGGCCTCGTTCATCAATACGATTCGTCAGGGCAAGCTGCCGGCGGATGAGTTGGTCGATGGGGCGATCGTGATCTTCGCCGCCGGTTTGTTGCTCACGCCTGGCGTGCTCACCGATGGTCTCGGGCTCGCCATGTTGATGCCTTGGAGCCGTGGTTGGTTTCGCGCCCGCATCAAGAACTGGTTCGGGCGGCGCTTCAACCTTCGAGTCGACATTGGGACTTTCGCCGGCGGAGGTTTTTCCGACGGAGCGCGGCCAGATGTCGTCGACGCCGACGGACGGACGGTCGACAAGGATTGATCGTCAGCGAGGAGGTTGGGCGCGCGGCGGACGACCGGCATCTAGGAATATCGGGCGGCGACAGCCACGCACTCCCCTGGAACGACCGATCAAG
Organism: Planctomycetales bacterium; assembly: GCA_020426595.1. Taxonomy (GTDB): domain Bacteria; phylum Planctomycetota; class Planctomycetia; order Pirellulales; family Pirellulaceae; genus UBA11682. The sequence continues at coordinate 6,677 of JAGQPS010000171.1, read as the reverse complement.
TCGGGCTGAAGCGGCCGGGGCTTGGTCGCTACCACTTGCCCCATTTTCCTGGGCCTTCTTGAACTCGTCTCCTGCCATCCGGTCCGGCAATTTCTAGCGGTCGATTGACAACGAGGGATTCGCCTGACTACGCTGGACCTTGATTAGACCGAGGGCGAAGCCGTGCGCGGTCGCGTAGGCAGTGTTTTCACGACAGTGTCTTCGTGATTGGGGCTTCATGATGGGGTCTTCACGAGGTTTGCCGTAACGAGGTCGAGCGAGTGTTGCTTGTCTCGAGAGTTACCAAGCCTCGGTGTGAATGAGAACAGGGCGACTCGTTTTAAAACGTGTCGCGGCTCATTCGCGGACCTTGTCGCGACTGATGATGAGCTTGTTGGTGTTCGAACGGGATGGCGAGGCTTGTTGGTAGGAAACTCCGGCGGGCTCAACGACCAACTCAAGTTCGATCGCACCATGGACGAGCTCGATTGGCGAACGCGACGACTACGACTCGGATCAATCACCCACCTGACAACTCGACTGTTTAAGCAGCTCGCCTGTCAACTCCCGCCTGGATCGACCCACCCTAAACCGTTTCCGTTCTCCGCTCGGTTGCTCCTTTTCGCGTGGCGACCGAACGATAGGAACTCGACCATCCACGGATGCCCTCCAACCGAGGTCGCCGCCGAGTCGAAAACTGTCGAGCGTCGAGAGCTGGAATCGGCTCGAGAAATAGAACACCGTTTCGGTGCTCAAGTGTCGCGATGATTTTAGGTCGCGCGAGAGTACGAAGCGGAACCCAAAGCGTTCAGCGTTTGAATTACTTCTGTATGGTTCCAGGCCTCGCGTCCCCCGCGGGCGTCCGGGTCTGGGCAGCCAAGTGCGTTGGTGAGTAACACGGAGAGCCTCGATGAAGTGCCTTGGTAATCCCCTGAGTCGTCGTGGATTTTTGACTGTTGGAGCCGTCGGCTCTTTCACTTTGGCGGATTATTTCCGAGCTCAACAAGCGCGGGCCGAGATCAAGCAATACGAGAGTGTCGAGGGACCGGCCAAGAGCGTGATCTTCATTTTCATGCCGGGCGGAATGGCTCACCAAGAGACGTTCGATCCGAAGCCTTACGCTCCGATCGAGTACCGCGGCCCGCTCAACAGTATCGAGACCAACGTCACTGGCATTCGCATCGGCGAGCTGCTTCCCCAGACGGCTCAAATCGCCGACAAGCTGACGATCTGCCGTTCCATGACGCATGGCGAGGCGGCTCACGAACGCGGCACTCACAACATGTTCACCGGGTACCGACCGAGCCCAGCGCTGAAGTACCCGAGCATGGGAAGCATCGTGGCTCATGAGTTCGGGCCACGGAATAACCTGCCTCCGTATGTCTGTATTCCGAACCAACCGAACGAGTTCGCGGGAACGGGTTACCTCAGTTCTTCCTATGCTGGATTTAGCCTCGGAGCCGATCCGGCCAGTGGCAATTTCCAGGTGCGCGACTTGAACTTGCCAGGCGATGTCGATTTCGGTCGCTTCGACAAGCGTCGCCGCATGTTGGATGTCGTCAACGATCACTTCCGCTCGTTGGAGGAGTCCGACTCGCTCGACGCGTTGGATTCGTTCTACGACCGAGCGTACTCGCTGATTAGTTCGGAAAAGGCTCGCACGGCGTTCGACCTCAACCAAGAGGCCGACGCGCTGCGTGATGAGTATGGTCGCAACACGGCGGGTGCCCGCATGTTGCTCGCTCGGCGCCTCGTCGAGGCGGGAGTCCGATTCGTGACTCTTACCTACGGCGGCTGGGATATGCACGACAACATCGAGGGTGGCATGCGGAATCAGCTGCCCGCCTTCGATCAGGGCTTCGCGGCGCTGATTCGAGACTTGTCGAACCGCGGGCTGCTCGAGTCGACCATGGTATGCATCGCTTCGGAGTTCGGACGAACGCCGAAGATCAACGGCACCGCGGGGCGCGATCACTGGCCCAAGGTGTTCAGCGTGGTCATGGCCGGTGGCGGCGTGAAGGGCGGTTACGTCTTTGGCGAATCCAATGCGACCGCCAGCGAACCGGAACGCGACCCGCTCACAGTCGAGAATTGGGCGACGACCGTCTATCACCAAATGGGCATCGTCGCCGACAAGGAATTGATGGCTCCTGGCGATCGCCCCATCGAGATTTGCGATGGTGGTGAAATCGTCGAAGACCTTTTGACCTAGTTCATGATATCGGCAGCCGATTGGGTTCGAGCCATTGACTGGCTCGAGTCTCGAGCGGGAGCCGGACTTGCAACTCGGTCGCATCGCGACAGTGAATATCCAGGCGTGTTGGGCGATCCGTTTCGGTGAGTCCAACATGCGTTGGGTTCATCGGTGGTGTGGGACGCGCATGGCGTGGCTCGCCACCGCCCGTCGGAAACGCATCGGTACGCTTGTTCTCAGTGAGGCGGTTTCGTTATGGCTCGACATCCGTTGGGACGCGCGTTTCTCGCGCTGGCTCTCTGCTTCGTCGCTCCCTCTCTCTTGCTGGCCGCTTCCTCACCCCAGCTCAATATCGTCATGCCGCGCGGCGTACAGCGTGGCACGGAAGCGGAGCTGGTGTTGAGTGGAGCTCGTCTCGATGCCGCCGAGGAGGCCTTTCTCTATCGAAGTGGGGTCGAGGTGCTCGGGCTTGAGCAGGTCGACGCCAACAACGTCAAGGTGCGAATCAAGATCGCCGACGATTGTCCGCTCGGGGAACAGCTGATTCAGTTGCGGACTCGTTCCGGCGTGAGTGAGTTTCGCTCGTTCTTTGTCGGGGCCTTACCGTCGGTTGATGAAACCGAACCCAACGGTGCCTTGGAAGAGGCTCAAGGCATCGACTTGAACGTGACCGTCTCGGGCGTGGTCGAGAACGAGGATGTCGATTACTACAAGGTGACGATGGAAGCCGGCCAGCGGTTGAGCGTCGAGGTCGAGGCTCTGCGGCTGGGTACGACTCTGTTCGATCCGTTCATCGCGATCATGGACTCGCGTCGCTTCGAGCTCGCTTCGGTCGACGATTCTCCACTCGTTTTGCAGGATGGCGTGTTGAGCGTGGTGGCGCCGGAGGCTGGTGACTACTACGTCGTGATTCGGGAATCGAGCTACGGGGGCAATGGCGGCTGTCGCTATCGATTGCACATTGGCACGTTCCCTCGTCCCACCGCGGTTTATCCTCCCGGTGGCAAGGCGGGCGAGACGATCGAGCTCCGATTCATCGGCGATGCCGCTGGGGAGCTCGTGCAGTCGGTTCAGGTGCCGAGCCTGGGTGAATATGGCTTCGGGGTCTTTGCCGAGGACGCTGGTGGCATCTCGCCGTCGTCCGTGCCGTTTCGCGTGACCGATTTGGGTAATACGCTGGAGCAGGAACCCAACAACGATTTCGCCACGGCGACCGTGGCGGACATCGCGACGGCGTTTAATGGGATCATCGAAACGCCGGGCGACGTCGACGTTTTCCGGTTCACGGCCCAGCAGGGTCAGGTGTTCGAGCTTGAGTGTTTCGCTCGACGGATTCGCTCGGGTCTCGACCCCGTCATCAATGTTTACAAGGGTGATGGATCGGGGATCGCGGGCAACGATGATTCGCGCGGCCCCGACTCGTATCTTCGGTTCCAGGCTCCGGAAACGGGCGAGTACCTTGTGCGCGTGACCGACCATTTGTCGCGTGGCCAAGCCGATTTCGTTTATCGACTTGAGTTCCAACCGTTGGCTCCGGCTCTCACGGTCAACATTCCTCGCATCGACCGATACTCGCAAACCCGGCAAACGCTGGTGGTCGCGCGTGGCAATCGGTTTGGATTGTTGCTGAACGCGGCGCGAGTCAACTTTGGCGGTCAACTTGTCGTCGGCAACACCGATCTCTACCCAGGCGTGACCGTCCATTCGCAACCGATGGCCGAGAACATGACGCTCATGCCGGTCGTGATCGAGGCGGCGGCGGATGCGGCCGTTGGGGGACAACTGGTCGACCTTGAGTTGCGACATATCGACGAAGCGACCGGCATTCGTGGCCACTTCGTCAATGATGCGGACTTCGTGTTGGGACCTCCCAACAATTCGGTGTACCTCAATGGCCACATTGAACAGGTCGCGATCGCGGTGGTCGACGAGCTGCCCTATTCGCTTGAGATCGTGCAGCCCAATGCTCCGATCGTCCGCGATGGCACGATGGAGTTGAAGATTCGCGTGACTCGCGCGGAAGGGTTCGCCCAACCCATCGTTGTCGAGTTTCCGTTCCGTCCGCCCGGAATTGGAGCTCCTAGCAACATCACGATCCCAGCCGACCAGACGGAAGGTGTTTACTTGCTCAACGCCGCTGGCAATGCCCAGCTGGGTGAATGGCCGATCTACGCGATTGGTCAGGCTGACGTGGGCGGTCCAGCCTACGTCGCTTCGCAATTGGCGACTCTGAATATCGCTGAACCTTATCTCGTCGCGGAAATCGCTCGTGCGGGTTGCGAACAAGGCCAAGAGATTCCGGTGCTGGCCACGGTGACTCTGCAAGAGGGTTTCACCGGAGCCGCGCAAGCGGAAATCATCGGCCTCCCACCCAACGCGACGGCGGAACCGGTGATGATCGAGGCGGGAGCCGAAGAGGTCACGTTTGTCGTGAAGACATTGGCCGACACGCCGGTGGGCAAGCATAAGAGCCCGTTCCTGCAGATCACGTACATGGTCAACGATGAACCGGTCAAGTTCGTGACGGGCCGGTTTGAATTGCAAGTGGACGCGCCGTTACCGATGCCGACCGCTCCCGCGGAACCGATGCCCGCGGCGCCTATGGCCGAAGCGGCTCCGGTGGAGGCTCCGGCGCGACCGCTGACCCGACTCGAGCGTTTGCGACTCGAGGCTCAACAGCGCGAAGGAGGCGGCGAGTAATCGCACGCCACCCTGGTTGGAATTTTGGATTGGAATGGCTGCCCGTTTGAGGATCGAACGAACGATGAACCTTCGCAAGCTCCTAAATGCACTGCTGATCGCCGTGATTGGCTTGGTTCCCGCTTCCGCCCACGCTTGGCAGACCGAGGGACAGTTCGCCGTCTATCCGGCGGATATCAATCTGACGACGTCTCGCGATCTCCAGCGGATCGTGGCGCAAGTCACCTTGGACAACGGGCTGACCAACGACGTCACGCAGGGAGTTGTCGTGGAAATCGCGGACCCCGCGATTGTTCGCTGGGAGGGAGATCGATTTCTGCCGGTCGCCGACGGAGAAACCGTGGCGACGGTTCGATTCGAGCAGCACAGCCAAGAGTTGCCGATCAAGGTCGCCCAGGCTGGCGAGACTCCAGCTCTCAGTTTCCGCAACGACATCATGCCGATCTTCATGAAGTCGGGCTGCAACTCCGGCAGCTGCCATGGCGCGGCTCGTGGTAAGGAAGGCTTTCGTCTGTCGCTGTTTGGATTTGATCCGGAAGGCGACCACTTTCGGTTGACTCGGGAAATGGTGGGCCGCCGGATCGACTTGGCGATGCCGGAACGCAGTCTGTTGCTCGAAAAGGGCCTAGGCGTCGTCGCTCATGGCGGTGGGGCTCGGATCGTCGAGGGTGATCTCTATCACGCGGCGTTGCTCGAGTGGCTCCGCGCGGGAGCTCTTAATGATGCTGGCCCGGTTCCTAGCGTGGTTGGCGTCGAGCTTTATCCACCGGGCGCCGTGCTCGATGGCCCCGAGACGACTCAACGCATGATCGTCCGCGCTCAGTACTCAGATGGCACCGACCGCGACGTGACCGACCTCGCCTACTTCAGCTCGAACAATGACAACTCCGCGGGAATCTCGCCGGAGGGAGTCGTGACGGCCGCGAACCGTGGCGAGTCGTTCATCATGGCTCGCTTCGATACGCACACGGTTGGGAAGCCATTCATCACATTGCCAGCCGGACTCGAGTTTTCGTGGGTCGACCAACCCGTGAACAACTACATCGACGAGCTGTGCTACAAGAAATTCCGCAACCTTCGGATCCAGCCGTCCGAGCTCTGTAGCGACGAGGAGTTCATCCGTCGTGTCTCACTCGACATCGCCGGAGTGCTTCCCACCGAGGAAGAATATTTGGCGTTCCTCGCGGATACTGAACCGGGGAAACGTGAGAAGCTGGTGGATGCGTTGCTCGACCGAAAGGAGTTCGTCGAGATCTGGGTGATGAAGTGGGCCGAGTTGCTCACGATTCGCTCGTCCAACCAAGTCTCGTACAAGGCGATGCTGCTGTACTACAACTGGTTGCAGGAGCGAATCGCCCAGAATGTCCCCATAGATCAGATGGTCAAGGAGCTGCTGAGCGCCCAGGGCGGAACCTTCGCCAATGCCGCCACGAACTACTATCAGAACGAAACCGATACGCTAAAGGTCGCCGAGAACGTGGCTCAGGTGTTCATGGGCATGCGGATTCAATGTGCCCAATGTCACAACCATCCGTTCGATCGTTGGACGATGGATGACTACTACGGCTTCGCCGCTTTCTTCGCCCAGATTGGCCGCAAGCGAGGCGAGGATCCGCGTGAGACGATCGTGTTCAATTCGGGCGGCGGTGACGTTCGCCATCCGGTGGACAATCGAGTCATGGTGCCCAAGTTCCTCGGTGGAGAGACTCCGGACCTCGCCGGACGGGATCGTCGCGAAGTGGTGGCGAATTGGCTCGCCTCGAAAGAGAATCCGTTCTTCGCGCGGAACCTTTCCAACATCGTG
>JAGQPS010000170.1 GCA_020426595.1 Planctomycetales bacterium | reverse complement strand
CAGATCTTCCGCCAGCCGCGCGTCTCCCAGCGAAGTTCTCGCCTCGAAACAGCGATCGATCGAGGTGTCGACTTTCACTTCGAGCAGCTTGGCTTTCTCCAATGCGATTTCGATGACTTGGGAATCGCCGCCGGTGGGCGCGTCCATCGCTCCCGCTTGTTGCCGCACGGTGGCGAGATCCACCACCGCCTCCAAGTCACTCGTCAACGGACGCGCGGCCAAGGCCCGAGCCAATCGATTCGTCGGCGCTTGCCGCGTCGGGAGCGCACGCACTCGATCCAACCCCGTGATCCACAGAGTCCGGTCATTCTCCTGCCACAGCGCGGCACCCGACTCACCGAGTTCCCAATAAACCTGCGATCCGTCTTCTCGACGAGTCACTTCGTCTCGCCCCGCGAAGACCTCCGACATGTCGATCGACTCACTCCATTCGGCTCGCACGATCACCGGTATCGTTCCCGGGCTACTGACTCCCGAGAGCGCGACCGAGACTCGATCGCACTTGGTCCAGTCGAGGCCATCGGAGACCGCGAGTCGAAGCCACTTTTCGAACGGCTCACGAATCACGGGATCCCGGGCCCAGTCTCGCTCCAGCAATCGCTTGGGCATCACGACCACTCCCGCGACCGAGTCGGGCCCCAGGAAGCTCAAGTCCAAATCGTTCATCGAGACAATCGGCTCGACCACCGTTGACCGCTGGAGTGTCTCGGCTTCGACCGCGCCCGCGACGGGACTGTCACTCGAACACCCCGAGAAAAGACAAGAACCGACGAGCACCAGTCCAAAGATCAAACCGCTCGCCGTATGAGGGTCAGCGCCGCGTCGCGGGGGCGATGGCATGTCACGAACGGGGGCGAACGGCTGGCGTTTCCACATGGGGATCTCCAAGTACGGTCGAGTCATTCCAACACCTACGCCAGCAGCGAAGGCGGCGTCGTTGAGGGGTTCGTGTCGTGACCAGGATTCTTGCCCCAGCCGCTTCAGATCCTAGCCACGCGAACGATGTTATTCAACGAATCGCCAACGGTGCCAAACGCGTGGGTCAACCGAGTCCTCGTGGCAGCCGGCCTCAGGCCAGGCCCCAGCGACGCCTCAGCCACCATTCCGCGCCCAACAGCACCGTCATGCCCAATAAGAGCAGTGCGGCATCGGGAAAGGAATCACCCAATCGCCAGCGGCGAGGCACGAATGTCTCGAGCTCGGGAGGAGCATCGATCAGCCGCTGAAGCGCCTCGGACAATTGTTCCGGGACGACCAACTCGCCACCGAACTCCTTCGTCGAGGCGGAGAATCGAGCCAACTGATCAGGATCGGCGTCGGCGATCGCCTTCTCTCGGTCATCATCAAACACGACGAACTCGACTCCGCGGCGTCCGATCGACGAGTCACCGTTCCAGGCCTCGACCTCCAGGCGATACAGGCCGGGTCGTACCAGCGCATCGGCCTCGATCTCGAGCATCCGAGACACACCACGCGAGGGAACGCGAACCGTCGAGCGACTCCCGTCCGGTCCCACCAACGTCGCTTCAATCCTCGCATCGTCCAACGGGTCCCCAGCGGCCGTCCGGGCCCCAACAGCCGCCTCGACTGGACTCCCTTGATTGAATCGCCGCCGAGCCATATCGATGACGATGGCGTCTTGCCCCAGTGAATCGAGCCCGGCCGCCCACAGCACCATCTGCCTCCAAAAGCGACGATGAGCCTCGGAATGTCCCATCGTCCACCAACGCCAGGTCGAGTCACCCGCGAACGCGATCACGCGGCCTCCGGGATTTCCCGCCACGAGCATCGGTTCACCCCGTTCGGTCTCGAGCAATACTCGAGCGTCGCGCTTGACTTCGCTGAATCGGTTCGCGCCGAGTAACGGTGGCAAGGAAGACCACTGCGAAGTGCCTTCATCACCGCTGAGCCGAGTCAAAAAATGCTCTTGCGTGGGCTGAAGGGACAACTCGCGTTCCAGGTGCAAGGCGCTGTTGAGTGGAGCGTCGAAATCTTGCGCCTCGTAGTCGTGCATCACGACCGGCATCACGTCGGCGAGCGGAGTCGTTTGATAGCGCCCCGGTCCAAACGAATGACGGCCACCGAGGAGAATCAGCCCCCTGCCCTGCTGCACGACGTCGGCCAACACGCCAAGCGATCCGGTATCGCCCCCCGAAACCTGCAACGATCTTGAGTCAAGGTCGCCCAGGATAATGACGTCGTAATTGGGATCGCGGAACTGCTCGGTCAAGTTCAGCGGCCAGCGACTTCGATCCCGATGATCGATCCATAGAAAATCGACTTCCAAGTCCTGGGACAGCGCCAGCGACCTGCGGAGGTATCGCTGCTCCAAATCGAGGCGTCCCTCGATATACAGAACACGCAACCCTCCCTCATGCACCGTCAGAAACGCCGTCAACTCGTTGTTGCGATCGACGACCTCACGCATTTGAGGCTCGGCCCGCACGATCAACCGATACTCGCCCGGATCTTGCGGTGAGTAGCGGAAATCAACTTGAACCTCGTCGACCGGCTGCGTCGGAGTCACCGTTTGGGTTCCCACGACCCGTTCGGTCCCATCCGGCTCGACCAACACCAACTCGACAGGCAAGGCTTGATTGGCGAATCCGCGAGTCCGTAACATCGCGCGGACCAACAACTCGTTCTTGACGAACACGGCGAACTGATCGGGCAGATTCGCCACCGCGATATCAACGCTCGCGTCGTCCTGTCCCTTGCGGCCAAACGGGAGTGTCAGCAGGGGAGCCTGCAACTGCTCGATCTCGCGAAGCGCGCGGGGCATTTCGATCGGCGGAAACTCGACGTTTTGTACACCATCTCCCGCGAACAGGATGGCCGCGACGCGGTCGCCTCGTAACTGCTGGGCGAGTGAGTCGAGTGCGACACCCTGATCGGTTTGCCCACCCGCGGGTACGTCGGGAAGCGAGAACTCGCCATCGTCGTACTCAATCGGTCGCAGCTCGCGATCGAATTCAAACACCTTGATATCGAACTTGTTCTCGAGCTCTTGCCATTGCGGACTAGTCTCCTTGAGCAACGAACGCAGTCGCTCCCAACGACTCTCGCCACCAGCGACATGCGGTAGTTGCATCGAGCGGCTCACATCGACGGTTACCGCGATCGTCGCGCGCTGCGGCTGGGAAACCGTTTGAATGCAGCCGGGTCGCAGCATCATGGTGGCTAGCAGCAAGACCGCCATCGCGCGGAACGCGATCAAGACGCGTCGCCGCGGCGTGGGAATCCAGTGCTGACGCGCGGTGATGACCAGCAAGCCCGCCAAGACGGTGCAGACTCCCAGGATCACGACGACACTCGTCACGGGGCTTAGCGACCACTGGGTCATGTTCGTGTCTCCCCGCCACCGCCACGCGTCGTTCCGGTTCCGGGACGTTGCTGGGACAACGAAGCGAAGAGAAACTCGACCGCCATCAAGACAGGCAACCACATCAGCAAGGTCTCGAAGAAGTCGCGCCCCTGTCTTGCCGTTCCCTGCTGGCGACGCAATTCATCAACCGCTTGAGCCAGTTGGACACTCGCGTCCGGGAAAGCCTCCTCCCACCAAGCCTCGGGCAACGCATTCAAATCACTATCGGATTCCGCTGGATTGACGGCGAATCCGAGCGTGCGGATCTCGTCGCTCCCTCCCTTGAAACGATAAGCGCCTGGAGTCTCGGTGAAGCGAACACGCCACAGCCCATGATCCCCGCGCAATCGCTCGGGCTCGCCTCCGTTGGGCGAGTAAAACGTAAGCGCCTCGGGGGCCCCATCGCCACGCCACGTCATCTCCGCCGTTTCACCCACCAGCAAGTTCAATCGCGACGTATCGGCGGTCACCATCGTGGCGGACAGTTGATTCATCAACAGGAAGTAAGGCCAACAATCGCCGACCGTCAGTTGGTTCCAACGATCGGGACTCGAAGCCCCCACACTCTCGCCGATCGGCGTGGTCCAGACCCAGACCGTCCCTTCTTCCACATCGGCCTGCAGGACCGCGGGAGTTCCATCGCTGTAGCCAATCACCACTTGCGCTGGACCAGGAGGCTCGCGACGGTCCACATCATCGTCACCTTCCGCCGCCGAGCCATTACTGTCGTCCGCCGGAAACTCCCAACCCCAATGTTGGTTCACTGGAAATTCGGTCCAAGGGACCGACGTTTCAAAACCTCGCAGCGGACGAAGCAAGGGATGCGCGTAATCACGAGGCGAAAGCAAAACACCGCTGCCGGGAGAATTCCAAACAAAGGTCGGCTTGCCGGGCAATACAAGCCTCGATTCGGGCGAAACAAACGAAGGGTGCACCTCTCGAAAACCGAGCCCCGCGGTATCGACCACCTCGGCGCTAGGACCAAGAAACAACGACAAGGCGCCTCCACCACGAACGTAATCCGACAACAGCTCCCAACTCGCTGGATCCATCGGGCCCGGATCGAGCAGGAAAACCGCCTCGAAGTCCTCGAGTCGATACTTACCGAATTCGGTATAGGTCGCGGTTTCAAAGGCGAACACCGAACGTCCCGCGAGGCGCTCCGCCGTCGGCGTGACCGCCTCGATCAACACGCTTGAGCGAGTTTCCGGAGCGGCGAAGACCAAGCAGCGCCAAGGTTGACGCACCTCGATCGTCAGGTAACGCGTGTTGTCAAAGGACAACGCGTCGGATGGTCGCAGACGAACTCGTCCTTGATGGACGCCGAGCGGCAAATCGGGAATCGCCAACGACACCGTCGCCGAGCCTGCCTCCGGCAAATCGACGCTCGCCGTTCGGCTCCAGGTGCGATCGGGAACAATCACCTCACCGTCACGATAACTCGGACGCGAGGCATCGGGCTGCTCCAGTTCCAAGTCCAGATTAACCGTGCGAGCGGCTCCTCGATTGAGCACGTCGATCTCCAGCTCGAGCGACCCGGGCGATGTGATCGACTCGCGGGCGAGCCTCGGTAGCGACAAAGCCAGATTCTCATCGCGTTCGGCACGAACATCGATCACATAGAGTGCGATGCCCTGCTCGCCAAGTTGCTCGGCCAAGGAGGTCAAATCCGGACCCTCGGGCCAAGCCTCTCGCGTCAAATCGGTGAAGACGTATAGCTCGCGCCGAGTCTCACTCGGCCCGTCGAACAGACTCAGGGCCTGGCGCAAGCGAGTGGGCAATGGGAGATGGAGATAGCGAGTCTTGAGTCCTTCCAACTGACGGCGCGCCGCCGCGAGATCGACGGCGAAAAATGGAGTCGCGTTACTCGAGTCGATCACCGCCGCGCGACTCCCTTCCGGCAATTCGGCCAACACCGAGTCGGCGAGTTCCTGGGCACGCTCCAAACGAGTCTCTCCATCGAACACGTATTCCATCCGGGGAGCCACATCGAGGAGGAGGATCGCGGAGACGGGCCCCTGCCCTCCTTGCAGTTCGGTTCCTCGACTCGACCACCACGCGCCGAGTCCCAAGACGCAGGCCACCAAACCAGCGAGGATCGCGGTGCCCAAACCGCCAATGATCCACCAGCGGGAACGTTCTTGCCGAGACAGCATGATGGCGATGGCGAATCCGAGCCCGGCGAGGGCGAAGAGTCCCCACAATCCCGCTTGTCCCCACATGCTGGCCGACGCCGCGGCGACGCTCGGATGCGCCAACGTCAATCCCAGCCAAGCAAGGATCGCGCCGCGCAGCGCCAACAGGATCCATTGCTTGAGCCGCACGCGGCGGCGATTCGTGACGATCGCCTCCGACAACCAACGGATCGTCGGAAACGGAGTCGGCTTGGGGCGGTTGCGCGCCATGAAATGGAGCACGATCGGCACGCTGACCGCCGCGACTCCGAGAGCCAACAACCATCCGTTGAGAAAGACCATCGTTAGAACCTGGCCTTCCGACTGTGCAAGTACTCGATCAGCGCTCGGTCGAACGGCATGCTGGTATCGAGTGGCACGTAGTCCACGCCAGCATTCGCGCACTCTTCCTTCCAGAAATCGCGCAGACTCGTGATGCGTTCGAGGTACTCGGCTCGAAACGCATCGGCGTCGACATCGATCGTCTCGCCCGATTCCAGATCCTCGAAACGTCGTAGGCCATCAAAGGGAAACGTGACCTCGGCCTCATCCAGCACATGAAACAAGATCACGTCATGGCCTGGGTGCCGTAACCGGTGGAGCGCCTGCAATACTGGTTGGGCATCGGTCTGGAGATCCGAGAAGATCATGACCAAACTGCGTTGCCGCAGCATCGCCGCGATCTGCGACAACGCCTTCCCGATGTCGGTCGCCCCTTCAGGTTGAAGTCGAGCCAACAACGCCAACAACGTCCCCAAATGACTCCGTTTGCTTTTTGGCGGGAGACTCGCGCGAATCTTGTCGTCGAACGTCAGCAACCCCACCGGATCTTGCTGGCCAATCATGAGGTAACAGAGCGCGGCGGCGATGCAGACCGAGTAGTCGAACTTGCTGAGCTCTTGGCGATAGGTGTAGCCCATCGAACGGCTCAGATCGATGACCAAGTAGCCGACCAGATTGGTCTCGGCCTCGAACTTCTTCACGTAGTACTTGTCGGTCTTGGCGTAGACCAACCAGTCGATGTCCTTCGGATCATCGCCCGGCGCGTAGCGGCGGTGCTCACTGAATTCGACCGAGAACCCATGGAACGGGCTGCGATGCAAGCCCTGCATGAATCCCTTGACCACGAACTTGGCGCGGAGGTCGAGCCGCTTGATTTGATGGATCACCTCTGGCTTGAGGTATTTCTCAACATTGCTCATGCCAGACTCCGCGTTTCAGCGACACCGTGTAATTCCAAGCTCGTTCGTTCGCCGCTACTTGTTGGTAACCCACATGCGCCGGAAAGCCACGTTCGTTCATGTTCGCTCGTGGCTCGATTGGTTGCGTGAGCGTCATCGCGCGAGCCACCCTGCTCGTCTCACGGCTCGCCCGATTTTCCGCCTCGCTATTTCTCGCTCGACGCGTCCGCGAACTTCTCGACTTCGGGGCGAGGAATGTGCTGCAAGAGACGCTCGACCAACGACTCGCTCGTGGCTCCTTCGGCTTGAGCCTGAAAGTTGCAGGCGATGCGATGCCGCAGTACCGGTACCGCGACTCGCCTCACGTCATCGACGGCCACCGAGAAGCGGCCATCCATGGCGGCGATCGCCTTGGCCCCTTGAATCAAGAACAATCCAGCCCGCGGGCCGGCTCCCCAATCCACCAACTCCTTGATGAAGCCAGGGCTCTCGGAATCGGCGGGTCGAGTCGCGCGAACGATGCGAGCGACGTACTTGATCACGTAGGGGCTCACGGCGACGCTTCCCACCAAGCGCTGGAGATTGATGATCGCCTTGCTGGAAAGCACCTTCTTGACCTCGGGTTTCTCGTTCTTGCTCGAGGCGGTCAGGATGCGCTCTTCCTCCTCGGCCGACGGATAGCCCACCTTGATGTTGAACATGAAGCGGTCGAGCTGCGCTTCGGGCAACGGGTAGGTGCCTTCCTGCTCGATCGGATTCTGGGTCGCGATCGTGAAGAAGGGATCGGGCAACGTGTAAGTCGTGCGTCCGACCGTTACCTCGCGTTCCTGCATCGCCTGCAGCAGCGCCGCTTGGGTCTTGGGAGGTGTCCGGTTGATTTCGTCGGCCAACAGAATGTTGGTGAAGATCGGCCCTTCCACGAATCGAAACTCGCGCCGCCCATGCTCGTCCTCGTCCAGCACGTTGGTACCGGTGATGTCGGAGGGCATGAGGTCCGGCGTGAATTGAACCCGCTTGAAAGAAACGTCCAGGATGTTGGCCAACGTGCTGACGAGCAACGTCTTGGCCAAACCAGGCACGCCTTCCAACAGGCAATGTCCGCGCGTGAAGATCGCGGCGAAGACCTGCTCAATGACTTCGTCCTGGCCGACGATGACCTTTTGAAGTTCGGCCTGCATCAGGCGTCGCTGAGCCGCGAATTCCTGAAGCACGTCACCGAGGCTGCGCTGCTTACTCGACACGCGGTCGTCTCCCTTCCGTGGCATCGCGTTGCTGGTTCCGCTAGAGGGCTTTAACATACCACATCGCTGGAGCACGCAAGCGGAGTTCCGTGCGAGCGATAGGCTCCGCGTGTCGGTGCCTGGCTCAAACTCGCGGGTCAAGGCGGTCGCTTCACGGTGAGCGACTCGCGGTGGGAGGTAGCCGATCGCCTCGCGACGCATGTCGTGATTCGCCACCGCGGTGCGACGCGTCGAGCTTCCCTCGCTTCGTCAGCCATCGGATTTGGCCCGCCCGCGCGTGTTCGGTATTTGGAGAAGGCGTATGGAGACCCAGATTTTCTCGCTCAAACTCGGTTCTCGCCGAGTCCCAATCGCGGGCGGCGGGCGAACGTGCGCCATCCTGGGTCTACTTTTCATCGTGCTCTTGGGACCTTTCGCGACGCGAGCTCCCGGCCAGATCACGGCCGATCAAGTGCGGCGGGCGATCGCCAACGGCACGGCGTTCCTCAAGGGCCGACAGTACGCCGACGGAAGCTGGGGCGAGTGGGAGGGACAGCGAGGAGGCATCACGGCTCTGGCGACTTTGGCTCTCATCGAATCGGGCGTTCCCCCCGCCGATCCAGTCGTGCAAAAATCACTCACTTATCTGCGCTCGATTCCGGTCGACGATCGACGGACCTACAGCACGGCGCTGATTGTCATGGCTCTGTGTCGAGCCCAACAGGAGGGCGACCGCCCCTTCATCGAGGAGCACGTTCGATGGCTCGAGAGCACGCAGCATCAGGGAGGTGCCGGGACGGGCGGATGGAGTTACCGGGACCGCAACGGCAGCCCTGACAACTCCAATAGTCAATTCGCCATCCTCGCATTGCACGAAGCGGTCCAGGCTCGCATCCCCGTTTCCAACGACGTGTGGGAACGGGCGCTCGCTTTTTGGCTCGGAGGCCAACATCAATCGGGCGGATGGGGCTACACTCCCGGCGACAGCCCCTCGGGCAGTATGACCTGCGCTGGCATCTCGTCGCTGGTCATCATCGAGGAGAATCGCGAGCGGGAGCTCCCGCGAAGCGTCGATGCGATTGATTGCTGCTCGGGCTCCTCGGCCAACGGCGCCTTGGATCGAGCGCTCCGATTCTGGGGCGAACGTTTTTCCCCTCGGCGAAACCCAACGACTCCGAACGATATCGGAGCTTCCTATCTCTTCTATTACCTCTACGGCGTCGAGCGCGCCGGACGACTCTCGGGCCAACGGTTCTTTGGCGACCACGACTGGTACCGCGAGGCGGGTGAGCAGATTCTCGCCCTGCAACGCCCGATCACGGGTGGCTGGACCGGTACCAATGGCAACCTAGCCGAATCGACTCCCGAGTTGTCCACGAGCTTCGCTCTGCTCTTTCTCAGCAAGGGACGCTGGCCGGTCGTGGCGGCCAAGTACCGATACGACAACGACAACCGTTGGGACGCCCACCCCCAATCGCTCACCTTTCTCGTTCGCAACGTCGAGATGTCTTGGAAGCAGAGTCTGACGTGGCAAGTCGTCGACTCACGAAACTCGACCGTCAACGATTTGCTGCAGAGTCCCGTGTTGATGATCTCGGGCCGTGACTCGCTCAATCTGAGCGATGCCCAGAAACAGGCGCTGCGTGAGTATGTCCAGCAAGGCGGTTTCATCTTCGCCTGGGCGAACAACTCGCCGGGGTGTGATGCCACGAGCTTCGATCGCGATTTTCGTGCGTTGGTCGAGGAGCTATTTCCGGATAATCCGATGCAGGTCCTCGGCCCCGAGCATCCGATTTGGTCGGCCGATAAGCGCATCCTTCCCGATCCCCGCCGACCATTATTTGGAGTCCAAGCTTGTTGCCGCACGAGCATTGTCTATTGTCCGGCGGACCTCGCGTGCCTTTGGACTTGGAGCCAATCGACTCAGCGCGACCGGTTGCCTGCGACCGTGGGCGAGGAAGTCGACGGAGTCACTCAACTCGGCATCAACGTGCTCACCTACGCCACGGGACGACTGCTGCGCGAGAAGCTTGATCGCCCACAAGTCGCCTCCGCGCCCAGCGAGCAGTCTCGTTTTCGATTGACGATTCCCAAGCTCTCTCATGACGGTGGAGCCGACGAAGCGGCGGCGGCTTGGAACAACCTTCTTCGAGAAGCAGCGGGTTGGATCGATCAACCGCTGGCTTCACTCGACTCGGTGATCAGCGCCGACGATCCCAACTTGTTTCAGTACCCACTCGTGTTCATGCATGGTCGACGAGACTTTGTTTTCTCGGCCGATGAGCGCGAGTCCTTGGCTCGATTTCTTTCGGACGAGACGCTGGGGTTTGTGTTCAGCGATTCGATTTGTGGGAGCGCGGAGTTCACCGACGCGGTGAAACGCGAGTTCGCGGCCTTGGCGCCGGCGGGCGCCCGGTGGGAAACCCTGCCTGCCAGCCATCCGTTGCTTTCGGCATCTCTGCGCGGTTTCGATCTGACCAACGTCGAACTCAGGCGACCCGATCGCGGCGCGGATGGCGCGATGCTGGTACGATCCAGCAAAACGGTGGCGGTCCTCGACGCCCTCGTGCTGGGTGATCGAATCCTCGTGGTGCACTCGCCGTACGATCTCAGTTGTTCGTGGGAAAACGGAAGCAGCGTCGAGTGCGTCACCTACGCGCCGGACGACGCCTTTCGCATCGGTATCAACGTCCTGCTTTACGCACTGCAAGAGTGACCTCGCGCGGCCGTACCGTGGGGCAAGTTTTGACGTCGCGATTTTCACGCTTCGCCCCAGTCGACCATGCGAAAGGCGTGGGAAAACCAAAGGAAACCCGAAGCGTGAGCGAGGGATTCTTCGACTTCTCAAACAAGCCGGCAACTCGCCACTCC
>JAGQPS010000016.1:36062-39682 GCA_020426595.1 Planctomycetales bacterium | reverse complement strand
CACCCCAAGCGGACAAAGCTGGCGCGGAGCCCTCGCCCGCCGCGGGTGACGTCGCCAAGTCGGCAGCGGAAGGCCAAGTGTCGGACCGTCCCGCATCCGTCAACGGACAGTCCGAGACACATGATGCTTCGCAACAGCCGGAAGTGTCGCCGACTGGCCAGGACGGACCCGACGAACCCAAGTAGCCACGAACTCGCGAACGCAAGGCTCGCTCAAACCGTCACTCGATCCGGCCATCGTGTCGCGATGTTCACGGCGGCGGGCGGTCTCACACCGCGCCCGGCGTCGCTGGGCAGTCGGACGTGTGGAATGCCGCGTTCCAAGGTAGCCGCCGAGGGGCATTGCCCGGTGTGTCACTCGTTAAATTGGGTGGTTTCACGGAGGCTTCGAGCTCGATTGGCGAAATTCTTGGTTCGCCTCCCTTGGGTAAACGCCCAACTCGAAGGAAAATGGGTGTTTTGGGCTGACGATTCTCTTCTCGTTGAGAGCGAACCATGGCAACCGTGCCGGCGGCGCTAGGTCTCTTGGAAACCACGGGTTACACGCCCGCCATGGTGGCTTTGGATGCCATGGAGAAGGCTGCCAACGTCTATGTGATCCAAGCCGAACTCAACGATGCCCTCGGCGTGGTGCTGAAGATCGGAGGCGACAACGCCTCGGTTTCGCGCGCCATCGAAGTGGGCCATGCCTGGGCTGATCGCATGGGCGGTCGGCCGATGAGCCAGGTGGTCAGCGGGCCGACTCCGGAGATTTGGCCGGTGGTCGATGGGCCTGTCGAAGTTAATCCGTTGATTCAACAAGCGGTGGTGCACAAGGTCACCCAGCGTTCCCCAGGAGATAAAAGCGTGGCTGGTTCCGTTGAAGGTTCGGCGTTGGGATTCATCGAGACTCAAGGTTTCACCGCGGTGTTCCAGGCGATCGATACCGCCTGCAAGGCGGCGAACGTCGAAGTCATGGGCAAGGAGAAGCTCGGTGGCGGCTATGTGACCATCGTCGTGCGAGGCGACGTCGCCGCGGTCACCGCCGCGATCGAGGCGGGTAAGGCCCAGGTCGAAGGACTCGGCAAACTGATCGCCGCTCACGTGATTCCCCGACCCAGCGATGCCGTGCTCAGTTTGCTCCCGCCGGCGATCGCCAAGTAGCTCGCTCGTTCAAGAGCATCGGGCGCCTCGGTTCACGAGGTGTCGCAAAGGCGTTGGTGATCGAACGATTCGCATGAGTGGCCCGTCGGTTCCGCCGTCACGAATGTGGGACGCTGGCCGACCGTCGTGCGGGATCGTTGCTATCCTACGGAGTCACTTGATTCGGGGTTGCGAGGAAGGGATCGCCGTGAACCGCGGGAGTGCATGCCGTGGAGCACCGGGCGTTAGCCACGCCGACCGGCGCACGAGGTAGCCCAGAGCAGGAGGAGCGGGCGTCGATGACCATGTGGGATACGATCGTCATCGGCGCGGGAGCCGCGGGACTGGTGGCCGCCGAACGCAGTGCCGCCACCGGTCATGCGACGCTGTTGCTCGAGAAAGCCAACAAGCCGGGCGTCAAGATCCTGATGTCCGGTGGCACGCGGTGCAACGTGACTCATGCCACGGACCGCAACGGCATCGTCGCCGCGTTCGGCAAGCCCGGCAAGTTTCTCCACTCGGCGCTTTCTTATCTTGGCCCGCAAGAGGTCGTCGACCTGTTCGCTCGAGAAGGCGTCGCCACCAAGGTCGAATCGACCGGTAAGGTCTTTCCCGTCAGCGATCGAGCGATCGACGTGCGCGATGCCCTACTCCGACGACTCAGTCGTTCTGGAGCCGCCTTGCGGACTGGCGTGGCGGTGACCGAGATTGTCGCGACCGAGCATGGGTTCCAACTCGAGTCGACGCGTGGCTCGTGGGAGTGCCGTTCGCTGATTCTCACCTCCGGAGGCCAGTCGTATCCGGGTTGCGGCACGACAGGCGACGGCTATCGATGGCTTGCGGAGTTGGGCCATCGGATCGTCCCATGCGTGCCCTCGTTGGCACCGCTCACCAGTTCCGCTCACTGGCTCACCGCCCTATCGGGACTCACCTTCGATGATGTGCGGCTCTCGCTTTGGGACACGACGTTTCCTGGCAAGCAACGTCCCAAGAAGCCGATCGAGACGTACCGCTCGTCGTTGCTGTTGACTCACAAGGGGCTCTCGGGTCCCGCCGCGATGAACGTATCGCGAGGCGTGGCCCGCGCGGCCTCTCCCCTGCCCTTGTTGGCGACCTGCGATTGGTTTCCCGACTTCAATCAAGAGCAGGTGTACGAGCGTCTTCGGGACGAGATGGCCAGTGATCCTCGGCGCGAACTCGTTCCCTTGCTCTCTCGCTGGGTCTTCAAGCGATTCGCCGAGGCGTTGGTCGATCACTTGCAACTCGATCCGCGGCAACGAGTCGCCGAACTCGCATCGAGTAACGTGCGACGACTCGCCGTTGCTCTCAAGGAACTGCCGATTCCCATCACCGGCACGCTCGGCTTCGCCAAGGCCGAAGTGACCGCGGGGGGCGTGGCGCTCGGCGAAGTCGACTCGAGGACCATGGCCAGTCGACGTGTGCCCGGACTCTATCTGGCCGGTGAGATCCTCGACCTCGATGGACCGATTGGCGGGTTCAATTTTCAAGCGGCGTTCGCGACCGGTTGGGTAGCCGGTTATCAAGGCCAGGCGGTGCAGGCCTGGCAAGAATCGCTCGGCGAAAATGCGCCCGGTGAATGACGCCATCCGGCTTCGACTCGCCTTGACGAGCCTCTAAAGCTCGAGGACCCGACGATAGACCTCGGCGACTCCCTCGGCCATCGAGCGATCCGAGAAGCATTGGCGTTGCCGTTCGCGACCTTGCCCGCCCAAGTCGCGAGCGGCGGCTCGATCGACGATGAGCGACTCAAGGACCTCGCACAGCGAATCGACCGAAGCGGGCTCGGCCAAACGTCCGTGCACGCCGTCGGTGATGACCTGGGGCACTCCTTCGACCTTCGTGGCCACGACCGGCAAGCCGGCCGCCATGGCCTCCAGCACGACCATGGGCATCCCTTCGCCAAAGAGGCTCGGCAAGACGAACATGTCGATGGATTCCAAGGCCGCATCCACGTCGCGGGTGAAGCCGGTCCAATCGACGTGTTCGGTCACTCCCAATTCCGCCGCCTTGGCTCGTAACGACTCGCCGTATTCCTCGGTCTCAAAGCCACCAATCGCTCGTAGGCGAACATCGTGACCGCGTTGCCGCAGTCGCAGTAACGCCTCGAGCAACACTTCGGTCCCCTTTCTCGGACGGAACAAGGCGATCGAGCCAAGGGTGACGGTCGGAGCCGCGAGGATCGAGCGAGCTACCGGGGCTTGCCGCGGAACACCATTCGCCACCACGCTCACTCGATCGGCCGCGATACCCGACGCGATCGTATGCTCGCGAAGCGTATCCGAGACGGTCACGATCGCATCGGCCTGGCGAATCGACCACCATTCAATGGCGTGGTTGCACCAGTTCGTCAGCCAACGCGTGGAATCGCGTGATGTGGGACTGTGCACATGAAACACGAATGGAATGCCCAAGCGTCGAGCCGCGCGAGCGGCGATCATCGCGGAACGGGGCGTATGGGCGTGGAGAAGATCGATCTCA